>NZ_JBHWUR010000117.1:0-22884 GCF_042737755.1 Streptomyces sp. NPDC059994 | reverse complement strand
ACAATAAAGAAGGCGGCCACCCGATCCGGGTGGCCGCCTTCTTGCCGTTACGGCTCAGCGGGTCAACTGCGGCCGCTTCCCAGGGCCTTGCGGGCCGGGGCGGTCAGCGCGGGCAGTTCGGCGGGCGCCCCTTCGATCCGCAGCGCCAGCGCGGGGCACCGGCGCACCGCACGCTGCGAGCGCCCCTGCAGATGCATCGGGACGGTCGCGTCGGCCACCGCCGGGTAGCCGTCGGCGCCCAGCCGGATCAGCTCCGGGATGAGATCCGCGCACAGCCCGTGCCCCTCGCACAGCGTCCAGTCGACCAGCACCTTCTCGCCGCTGGGGATGCCCTCCTCCTGGTAGCCGTCGCCAGGCAGCGGCAGCAGGCCCAGCGTGGGGCGACCGCAGCCGCCGCCCAGGACGTGCGCCGCCAGATCGTCGGTGAACGCGTTGATGGTGGACGCCAGGAAGCGGGCCGAGCCGTCCGGGTGCTTGCAGGCACCGCGCCCCTTGACCGCGCCCGTCACCTCGCGCAGCGCCTCCAGGGCGGCCGGGCCACCGCCGTTCATGACGTCCGCGAGGCCGCCCGCGGCGGCCGGCAGACCGAGCCGGCACGGGCCGCACTGGCCCGATGTCTCGGCCGCCAGCCAGTTGGCGATCCGCAGCGCCTCGCCCAGCGGACAGGTATCCGGCCCGATGGGCAGGATCGCGCCCGCGCCGAGCGCGCCGCCGAACGCGGCGAGCGACTCCCGCGAGATGACCGCGTCGTGCGCGGCGGCCGCGTCCAGCCAGCTCCCGTGGTAGCCGCCGGTCAGCACGCCCTGCGGCACGGGCGGCGCCCCCGCCAGCTGGAGCACGTACCGCAGCGGTACGCCCGTCGGCACCTCCACCACCATCGGGCGGGCCACCGCCCCGGAGAGCGTCAGCAGGACCGTCCCGGGCTCGGTGGGCAGCCCGGAGTGGCTGTATCTGCGCGGGCCGACCCGGGCGGCCAAGGCGAGCTGCGCGTACGTCTCCGCGTTGGACAGCAGCGTCGGCGCGCCCCCGATGCCGGTGTCCGAGGCGCGCACCTTGCGCCCCGGCGGCATCGCGGGCCCGCCGCCCGCCGCCCGGATCACGGACGAGGCCTCGCCGGAGATCATCCGCTCCGGAGTGCGCACCACGCGCGCGCGGAGCGCGGTCCCGCGCCGGTCGGCCAGACCCCGCTCGGCGAGGGCCGCACGGATCGAGGCCTCCGTGGAGTCCCGGGTGACGGCGACGACCAGGGTGCGGGCGCCGAGGGCCTCAGCGGCCAGCAGAGCGCCGTCCAGGACCAGATGGGGGGCGCGGTTCACCAGGACCGTGTCCTTGCGGCAGGCGGGCTCTCCCTCGCTCGCGTTGACCACGACGACCGGGCGCACCCCCCGGCGTATCGCGGACTTGGCGACCGCCCGCAGTTTGCGGGCGAACGGGAACCCGGCGCCGCCGCGCCCGTTGAGCGAGATGTCCTCGGCGAGCTGGGCCAGCTGCTCGCCGGGCACCGGCTCCAGCGGCCCGTGCACCTTCAGATGCATGTCGAGGCCGAGGCGCTCGACGAGGTCGAACCCCGCCGTCAGTTGCGGGAGTCCGACGACCCGCACCTCGGGGACGTCGGGCAGTGGCGCGTTCACGGGCGGTCTCCTGCGGGGGTTTGCCAGGGCTCACCGGCGATGGGCTGGTAGAACGGGCTGGGCTGGGGGGAGGGTTCGGGCTGCGGCGCGCCGGTCCCGGGGAGCGGTCCCGGGGTCTCGAAGGCGGCGCCGTTGTCCCCGTAGGGGACGGTGGGCAGCGGTGCGGTCTCGTCGAAGCCGCCGAAGTCCGCGCCGCCGAGACCTGCGCCGCCGAGGCCCGCGCCGCCGAAGTCGGCGCTGTAGTCGGTGCCGCTGTAGCCCGTGCTGTCGTAGGCCGCGCCGCCGAGGTCGGTGCCGCCGAGGTCCGCGAAGCCGTTCTCCTGGAGCGGCATGTTCTCCGGCGGACGCGGGGTGGGCGTCGGCCAGCTCGGGGCGTACTGGGGCGGTGCGGGGGCCAGGGAGACCGCACGGTAGGCGGCCGAGATGCCGGGCGCCGGGGCCGGCCCTGGCACGGCACGCGGCTGCTCGGCCCCGTAGAGCTCCTGCGGCTCGTACGGGTCGGCCGAGAGCGGGTCGGCCGGTTCGCGCTCGGCGGTGAAGCGGTCGGTCGCGAACGCGTCCGTCGGGTACGGATGCGGCGCGGGCGCCTGATAGCGCGGCGAGGTGGGGTCCGCCGGGTGCGGCTGGGGGGTCGAGGCGTCCGGGGCGACCGCCTGGGCTGCCTCCACGCGCGCGAGGAGCGGCGCCAGCCGCCGGGTGATGCGGCGGCGCACCGGGCGCGGCAGCGAGCGGACGACCAGGGCGCCGGCCACACCGGCCAGCGAGAGGCTGTAGAGCGTGACGACCCAGCCGGCCGCCTGACGGCCCGCGTACAGGCCGTGGACCAGCGCGAAGCACCAGGCCGGGTAGGCCAGCATGTGCACCGAGCGCCAGTAGCCCGCGACGCGGTCGGGGTTGGCGAAGGCGCTGCGCAGAGCGCCGGTGGCGGCCGTGACGACCATGAGGACGGCGGCGAGCGAGCCGAGGCCGATCAGGCCGTCCGAGCCGGTGACACCGAGCCCGAAGGGCACCAGGGCGCCGAGCAGGCCCACATGGCCGACCGCGATCTTGACGGTGACGTGCACCAGGAGGAAGCCGATCGAGGACACGGCGGTCGTGCGGTGCACAGCCTGGGAGACGAGCCGGTGGCGCGTCGTCATCAGCAGCCGGTCGGTGGCGAGCAGGCCCCAGACGACCGAGGACGTCAGGCAGACCAGCGAGAGGACACCGGTGGTGAAGTCCAGCGCGGCACGGAAACCGCCGCCGGTCGTGGCGGCCAGCACCGGTATGAGCACCGTCGAGGCGACCAGGAGCGCGCCGGACGATCCTCCCTTCACCCGTCCCTTGAGGGACGGGATTTTCAGTGTCGGGGTTGAGCGGGGACTGTGAGGGTTCATGGGGCAACTCCGAAACGTTCAGCAAAGTGGTCCCGTGGCCGCATGCTAAGTCGCCGCTTACCAAGCGGTACGGCGTTTGATTGGTTGCCCCAGAAGAGGTCGGAAGAGGTCGGTACGCGGAGTAACCTCTGTCGGCTGGGCTCGTTGGGGCGCCTCCTGAACGCTCGGTGTGCGCCCTTGTGAACGCTCAGTGCGGGCCGTGTGGGGCCTGCGGTACCCTGACGCCATGCGTGCCGTACGCCTTCTGCTTAGCGAGCCGCGCTGATCAGTCCCGACCGATGAAAAGAGCCGGTCGGAATCGGCGCGGCGTCCCCTCCTGTGCGAGGGGCTTTTTCGTTTGGTGAATCGCAGCCGCTGGCAGAGACGATCGATGGAGCTTTAAGGATCATGAGCGAGACGAACCCCGCTGCCGCAGAGCCGGTAGCGCCGCACCGCTACACGGCCGCCATGGCCGCCGACATCGAGGCACGCTGGCAGGACTTCTGGGACGCCGACGGCACCTACGCGGCGCCGAACCCCAGCGGTGACCTGGCCGGGGACCCGGCCGTCGTCGCACGGCCCAAGAAGTTCATCATGGACATGTTCCCGTACCCCTCGGGCGCGGGACTGCACGTCGGCCATCCGCTGGGCTACATCGCCACGGACGTCTTCGCCCGCCACCAGCGCATGACCGGCCACAACGTGCTGCACACGCTGGGCTTCGACGCCTTCGGCCTGCCGGCCGAGCAGCACGCGGTCGCCACCGGCACGCACCCCCGGGTGTCGACGGAGGCCGCCATGGACAACATGAAGCGCCAGCTGCGCCGGCTGGGGCTGGGCCACGACAAGCGCCGGTCGATCGCCACGATCGACCCGGAGTACTACAAGTGGACCCAGTGGATCTTCGTCCAGATCTTCAACTCCTGGTACGACACCGACGCCCAGAAGGCCCGTCCGATCTCCGAGCTGGTCGCCCAGTTCGAGAGCGGCGAGCGTCAGGCTCCCACTACGCGCGCGTGGAGCGAGCTGAGCGCCGCCGAGCGCGCCGAGGTCCTGGGCGGCTACCGCCTGGCGTACGCCTCGGACGCGCCGGTCAACTGGTGCCCGGGCCTGGGCACCGTACTGGCCAACGAGGAGGTCACCTCCGACGGCCGCTCCGAGCGCGGCAACTTCCCCGTCTTCAAGGCGAAGCTGCGCCAGTGGAACATGCGCATCACCGCCTACGCGGACCGCCTGCTGGACGACCTGGACGCGCTGGACTGGCCGGACGCCATCAAGCTGCAGCAGCGCAACTGGATCGGCCGCTCCGAGGGCGCGCGCGTGGACTTCCCCGTGGGCTCCGAAGGCGACGCGATCACCGTCTTCACCACCCGCCAGGACACCCTGTTCGGCGCCACCTACATGGTGCTGGCGCCCGAGCACGAGCTGGTCGACGCGATCGTCCCGGCCGCCTGGCCCGAGGGCACCCACGAGGTGTGGACCGGCGGACACGCCACCCCCGCCGAGGCCGTCGCCAAGTACCGCGCCTTCGCCGCCTCCAAGTCCGACGTGGAGCGCCAGGCCGACGCCAAGGAGAAGACCGGCGTCTTCACCGGCGCGTACGCGGTCAACCCGGTCAGCGGTGACCAGGTCCCCGTCTTCATCGCGGACTACGTCCTGATGGGCTACGGCACCGGCGCGATCATGGCCGTCCCGGCGCACGACACCCGTGACTTCGCCTTCGCGCGCGCCTTCGAGCTGCCGATGCGCTGTGTCGTCGAGCCGTCGGACGACCGCGGTACCGACGCCTCGACCTGGGACGACGCGTTCGCCTCGTACGACGCCAAGCTGGTCAACTCGACGGGCGCCGAGATCTCCCTGGACGGCCTGGGCGTCGTCGACGCCAAGGCGAAGATCACCGACTGGCTGGCCGAGCGCGGCATCGGCGAGGGCACCGTCAACTTCCGCCTGCGCGACTGGCTGTTCAGCCGCCAGCGCTACTGGGGCGAGCCCTTCCCGATCGTCTATGACGAGGACGGCGTCGCCCACGCGCTGCCCGAGTCGATGCTGCCGCTGGAGCTGCCCGAGGTCGAGGACTACTCGCCGCGCACGTTCGACCCGGACGACGCGGACACCTCGCCGGAGACGCCGCTGTCGCGCAACGAGGACTGGGTCCACGTCACCCTGGACCTGGGCGACGGCCCCAAGGAGTACCGCCGCGAGACCAACACCATGCCCAACTGGGCCGGTTCCTGCTGGTACGAGCTGCGCTACCTGGACCCGCACAACAGCGAGAAGCTGGTCGACCCGGCCATCGAGCAGTACTGGATGGGACCGCGAGAGGGGCAGCCGCACGGCGGTGTCGACCTGTACGTCGGCGGCGCCGAGCACGCCGTGCTGCACCTGCTGTACGCGCGCTTCTGGTCCAAGGTCCTGTTCGACCTGGGGCACGTCTCGTCGGTCGAGCCGTTCCACAAGCTGTACAACCAGGGCATGATCCAGGCGTACGTCTACCGGGACAGCCGAGGCTTCCCGGTCGCGGCCGCCGAGGTCGAGGAGCGCGACGGCAAGTTCTTCTTCGAGGGCGAGCCCGTCAAGCGCGAGCTGGGCAAGATGGGCAAGTCCCTGAAGAACGCGGTCACTCCGGACGAGATCTGCGCCGAGTACGGCGCGGACACCCTGCGCCTGTACGAGATGGCGATGGGCCCGCTGGACGTGTCGCGGCCGTGGGACACGCGCGCGGTGGTCGGGCAGTACCGCCTGCTGCAGCGGCTGTGGCGCAACATCGTCGACGAGACGACCGGAGACGTCACCGTCACCGACGCCGAGCCGGACGAGGCGACCCTGCGTGCCCTGCACAAGGCGATCGACGGCGCCGGCGGCGACCTGGCGGAGATGCGCTTCAACACCGCCATCGCCAAGATCACCGAGCTGAACAACCACCTGACCAAGGCGGGCGGCGCGCTGCCGCGCTCGGTCGCGGAGCCGCTGGTGCTGCTGGTGGCGCCGCTGGCCCCGCACATCGCCGAGGAGCTGTGGCGCAAGCTGGGCCACCAGGACTCGGTCGTCCACCAGGACTTCCCGGTCGCCGACCCCGCGTACGTCGTGGACGAGACCGTGACCTGCGTCGTGCAGATCAAGGGCAAGGTCAAGGCGCGCCTGGAGATCCCGCCCACCATCTCCGACGAGGAGCTGGAGAAGCTGGCCCTGGCCGACGAGGCGGTCGTCGCGGCGCTGGGCGGCGCCGGGATCCGCAAGATCATCGTGCGGGCGCCGAAGCTGGTGAACATCGTTCCCGCGTGACAGATCACGGGTGACAGCTCCTGCGTGACAGCTCCCGCGTGACGGGCTAGCGGTAGTGGGGGTTTCCCCTACGGGCAGGTTGGGGGTTCCACGGGAACCACCAGCCTGCCCGTTCCGTTTACGGTGGAGGGAAGCCGACCGACACCGAGGGGACGTTCATGGAAGCCGCGATCGCGATCCTGGCGCTGATGTTCGTCGCCTTCGCCGTGCTGGGCGTGTACCTGGCGGTGAAGGCGGTCGGCGCCGCCAAGCGAGGAGTGGAGCGCACGGTCACGCAGGCCCGCAAGGCCGTCGAGGACACGACGCTCCGGGCCAAGAGCATGGGCCAGGTCGGTGTGGCCGGAGAGCTCGCACAGCTGCGGCTCTCGCTGCGCACCTCGATGCGGGCCACCCAGGACTCGCTGCACGCACGCGTGGAGCAGGACGAGTCCCTGAAGGAGTCGCTGAGCCTCTTCGAGCGGCTGAGCGGCCATGGACGCGAGCTGGACGACGAGCTCAAGCGCCTGGAGCGCGAGCCCGACAAGCGGCGCGTGGGCGAGCGGATGCCGGAGCTGCGCGAGCGTACGGAGCGGATCACGCACGCGGCGGACTCGCTGCGCTGGGCGGCCCGCGACCGGGCCCAGCAGTTCGCCGACGACGACCTGGCGGCACTGAGCGCGGAGATCGAGGTCGAGTCGGGGGCGCTGCGGGACTGGGCGACGAAGGGGCCGACCACGGGGGAGACCACGGGTGTGCCGGGCGGGATACCCGGATCGGCCCCCAACGCCCCGGCCTCCGCCTCGCCGGCCCCTGTGGCGGGTGGCGCGGCGCGCGCCTCGTGGCCGCGGGCGTCCGGAGAGCAGGCCTCGGCACAGAGCCGGCCCGAGTCGGCCACGGTCGTCGACGCGGCGGCCCGGACGGCGTCCGACGCCCCACAGGCGATCGGTGCGGCGAAGCCCGCGCCCGTGTACCCGTGGCAGAAGACGGCCAAGCCGGAGACGACGAACTGAAGCGCAGGAACTGGGCCTGGGTTCCCTGGCGGCCCGCTGCCGCCCGGGCGAGGGCGCACGGCCCGGGTGTCGACACACGTCCGAACCGGTCAAGGCAGGTCCGAACCGATCATTGGACCGGGGCCGGGCTGCCGTGTAGCGGCCCCGGCGGGTAACCTCCCGCTCATGTCCCGCCATGTCGCGATCGTCACCGATTCAACGGCCTACCTGCCGCCGCAGACGATGGAGCGGCACGGCATCACCGCGGTGCCGCTGACCGTCGTCCTCGGCGACCAGGCGCTGGAGGAGGGGACCGAGATCTCGGCCCGCTCCCTCGCTCTGGCCCTGCAGAAACGCCGCTCCGTGACCACCTCGCGGCCCAGCCCCGATGTGTTCGCCGCCGCCTATCGGGCCGCGGCCGAAGCCGGCGCCACCGGGATCGTCTCGCTGCACCTGTCGGCCGAGTTCTCGGGTACCTACGACGCCGCCGTGCTGGCGGCGAAGAGCGCGCCGGTGCCGGTACGGGTGGTGGACACCGGGATGGTCGCGATGGCCCTGGGCTTCTGCGCGCTGGCGGCAGCGGAGGTGGCCGAGGCGGCCGGCACGCTCGACGAGGCGGTGGCCGCGGCCGAGAAGCGCGCGGCGGGCACCTCCGCCTTCTTCTACGTGGACACGCTCGACTATCTGCGCCGGGGCGGCCGGATCGGGGCGGCGCAGGCACTCCTCGGCTCGGCGCTCGCGGTCAAGCCGCTGCTCCAGCTGGAGGGCGGCCGCATCGAGATGCTGGAGAAGGTACGCACCGCCTCGAAGGCGATTGCCCGGCTGGAGGAGATCGTCGTCGACCGGGCCGGTACGAGCCGGGTGGACATCGCCGTGCACCACCTCGCCGCGCCCGAGCGCGCGGCGACGCTTGCGGACCGGCTGCGGGAGCGGGTGCCGGGGCTTGCGGATCTGCACGTCAGCGAGGTCGGCGCGGTGATCGGGGCGCATACGGGGCCCGGGCTGCTGGGGGCGGTGGTTTCGCCGCGCTGAGGCCGATGGCCGACGCGTGGCCCGCCGGACGGGCCGCACGTCGGGGTCGGCGGACCGGCGCGTGCTACCCGTACGGGTGACGGAGATATCCACAACCGCTGGGATATCCACGGGAATTGGGCCTGCTCAGCGGGGTCGGCCGGAGCTGCCTACCGTCGTGGCATGGCTATCCGATCACCACGCATCGTAACGAGCGGGCCGGGCCGTGCTCCGGGTTCGGACGGCCGTGCCCGCCATGGTCACGGTCGTCGCACACGCGGCGCCCAGGTCCGGGCTTCCGCCGGAACGGCCGCGCGGCGGCGGGCGGAGGCACTGCTCCCGGCGCCCTCGCCGACTGCCCCATCGTCGCCGGTCCCGCCCTCGTCGACCAACCCACCATCGCCGGTCGCGCCCACGGCGGCACCGCCCCGGCGCCCGTTCCCCGGTTCGATCCCCACTGCTGTTCCTGTTCCTGCTCCTGCTCCTGGCGCTGCCCCTGCCTCTGCTCCTGACCTCGCCCCTGCCCCGACGCCGCCAACTGCGGCCGCTGGAGCTGGGTTCCCAGGCGTACGGGAGCGGGTCCGGGCGGCGCTGCGGGAGCGGTTGCCGGTGTGGGTGCAGGTGCGGTGCGGGCTGACGCCGAGGAGTCTGGCCGCGCTGAGCGTGGTGCTGATCGTGGCCGTGGGGTTCGCCGTGCAGCACTTCTGGGCGGGGCGGCCCGAGCCCGTGCGCGCCCCGGAAAGGGTGACGGGACCGGCGCCTCCCGTTCGGACGGTGGGCGCCGGCCCGGCCCCCACGCCGAGCCCGCTGACGGCGACCGGGGTGAGTGGGGCACCCGGGCCATCTCCGAGCGGGGGCATCGTGGTCGACGTCAGCGGCAAGGTGCGGCGACCGGGGATTCGCCGGCTGCCTCCGGGGTCCCGGGTCGCGGACGCGCTGGCTGCGGCGGGCGGGGTACGGGACGGGGTGGATGTCACCGGACTCAACCGGGCGCGGGTGCTCATGGACGGCGAGCAGGTGGTCGTGGGCGTGCCCGGCACGGTACCGGGCCCGGCCGCACCGGTGGCGGGCGGTGGGGGGATTGCCGGGGCGGGTGCGGCGGCGGGGGCGCCGGTCAGTCTGAGCTCCGCCACGGTGGATCAGCTCGACGCCCTGCCGGGGGTGGGTCCCGTGCTCGCCCAGCACATCGTCGACTACCGCGCCCAGCACGGCGGTTTCCGGTCCGTCGACGAGTTGCGGGAGGTCAATGGGATCGGTGACCGCCGGTTCGAGGACCTCCGGCCCCTGGTGCGGCCATGAACCGTCCCGTGATCCATGTCGAGTCCGGCAACCCGCTCGGGGCCGCGAACCCTCACCGAGAGGGCCCGCCGGACCTCCGCCTGGTCCCGCCGGCGGTCGGCGCCTGGGCGGCTGCCGCAGTGGCGCTCAATGCCCCGGTGGGATGGGTGGCTTGGGGGATCGTGGCGTTCCTGGCGGTGGCGGGGGTGCTGCTGGGGCCGACGATTCGGCGCTGGGGGAGCGGAGCGGGAGGCAGGGCCGGCCCATGGGGCGGGGCCGGTCCCGCACCGCCCGTCCCCACGGCGCAGCGGGCCGGGCCCTGGTGGGCGAACCGGGTTGCCGTCGCCGCCGTACTTCTGTGCGCGGCCGCCGGGGCGACCGCGAGCGCGCTGCACGTGGCCGAGGCCCGGCGGGGTCCGGTTCCCGAGCTCGCGCGGCAATACGCGCACGCCACCGTCGAGTTGACCCTGACCTCCGACCCGAGGCCGGTCCGGGCGCGGGCGGCGTGGGGCGGGCGGTCGGTGGTGATCCAGGCGCTGGTCACCCGGGTCGTCGGGCCGGACGGCGGCGGCAGCCGGGTGCGGACGCCGGTCCTGGTGACCGCCCCGGAGCCGTGGCAGCGGCTGCTGCCCTCGACGCGGGTGCGCGTGTCCGCCCGGCTCGCGCCACCGAGGCCGGGTGACAAGTGGGTGGCCGCCGTGGTGCGGGTGCCCGAGCGGGCGGCGCCGCAGGTCGTGGGGGAGCCAACCGCATTGCAGCGTACGGCGGGTGGGCTGCGGGCCGGGTTGCGGGAGGCGGCCGACGGGCTGAGCCCGGATGCCCGGGCGCTGCTGCCGGGGCTGGTCGTCGGGGACACCTCTCGGGTCACGCCCGAACTGCGGGACGCCTTCGAGGCGACCGACCTCACGCATCTGATGGCGGTGTCGGGCAGCAACCTGGTGATCGTCCTCGTGCTGCTGATCGGACCGCCCGGCCGGGCCTCGCTGGCCGAGCGGGGCGGTCTGGCCCCGCGCCTCGGCATCTCGCTGCGGGCGACGGCGCTGCTCGGCGGGGTGATCACCGTGGCGTTCGTGGTGGTGTGCCGGCCGGAGCCGAGCGTGCTGCGCGCGGCGGCCTGCGGACTCGTCACGCTGCTCGCCATCGCCACGGGCCGCCGCCGATCATTGATCCCGGCGCTGGCCGCCGCCGTACTGGTCCTGGTGCTGTACGCCCCGGAGCTGGCGGGGAGTTACGGGTTCCTCCTCTCCGTCCTGGCCACGGGGGCGCTGCTCACGATCGCCCCGGGGTGGAGCGAGGCGCTGCGGCGGCGCGGGGTGCCGGCCAGGCTCGCGGAGGTGCTGGCGGCGGCGGGTGCGGCGCAGGCGGTGTGCGCGCCGGTGGTGGCGGTGTTCGCGGCGCGGGTGAGTCTGGTGGCCGTCCCGTGCAACCTGCTGGCGGAACTGGCGGTGGCCCCTGCCACGGTGCTGGGGTTCGCGGCCCTGGCCGTGGCGCCGGTCGCGATGCCGACCGCCGAGCTGCTGGCCCGGTGCGCGGGCTGGCCGACGGGGTGGATCGCCGACATCGCCCGGACCGGGGCGGCGCTGCCGGGGGCGCAGACGGGGTGGCCGGGCGGCTGGGGCGGTGGGGCCCTGCTCGCCGGGGTCACCGTCGGCGCGGTGTTCCTGGCCAGACGGCTGCCCCGCCACCCGTGGGTGGCCGCCGGGTGCGCGCTGCTCCTGCTGCTCGCCGTGGTGCGTCCCGCCCCGCTCACCAGGATCGTCACCGGGTGGCCGCCGCCGGGCTGGGCGTTCGCGATGTGCGATGTCGGGCAGGGCGACGCCACGGTGCTGGCGGCGGGGGAGGGTACGGCGGTGGTGGTCGACGCGGGGCCCGACCCCGTTCCGGCCGACCGGTGCCTCAGAGCCCTGGGCGTCACCCGAATTCCGCTGCTCCTGCTCACCCACTTCCACGCCGACCACGTGGCCGGTCTTGCCGGGGTGTTGCGCGGCCGGGCCGTCGGGGTGATCGAGACGACGACGTTCGAAGAGCCGCCGGACCAGGCCCGGTTCGTGCGGAGGACCGCTGCCGAGGCGGGGGTGCCGGTCGTCCCGGTGGAGCCGGGGGAGCGGCGTGCGGTGGGCGGCCTCACCTGGGAGGCGCTGTGGCCGCAGCCTCCGCCGACGGTCACGCCGGACGGGCCGAACGACGCCAGCGTCACGCTGCTCGTCCGGGCCGGAGGGCTGACCCTCCTGCTCCCCGGCGACCTCGAACCGCCCGCCCAGCAGGCCCTGTTGCGGGCGCACCCCGAGCTGCCGCCGGTGGACGTCCTCAAGGTCGCCCACCACGGCTCGGCCCACCAGGACCCGGCCCTGCTGCGCGCGATCCGGCCCCGTCTGGCGCTGATCTCGGCGGGGAGGGGCAACCCGTACGGCCACCCGGCGCCCGCCACGGTGTCCCTGCTCGCCGATTCCGGGGCGCGGGTGCTGCGTACGGACACGGACGGCGCGATCGCGGTGACCGGGAGGGGGAGCGGGAGCGGGGCGGGGAGTGGGCTGACGGCGGTGCCGCTGGGGCATAGCCCATGACGGCGGGCGGGGCCCCGGGCCACGCGGCGGGAGGCCCGGGAGCAACGCGACGGGGCGTAAGCCGGCACGCGTAACCCGACTCGGCGCAACCCGGCCCACGTAACCCGGCGCGGGGCAGCCCCATCGCATGGCAGTCCTTGGCGGCGCGCCCTCGGCCCTTGATGCCCCCGTTGCCGCCCGTCCGGTGTAACCGGGGGTAGCAGTTCGGGCCTATCGGACAGAGTTGCCCAACACATCACAGGGGCCCTGTTTGCCGCGAACAGGTCGACAGTGAACAAATGCATCTTCGTCAAGGGCCGCGAGTGCTGCCGTGGCGAGGATGTCCCGGCCGTGCGTGGTCCGGAAGTTCCTTCTCGCACGGGGGTGTGCGCACCGTGCTCAGCCGCTGGCCCGGCAGCCGTCCGACCGCCCCTTCCCGTACGGCCCGTACGGCCCGGAGCGGCACTCTCGCGGCGGTTACCGTTCCGTCGACGGCCGTCGGCGCACGGCCGGGGGTCGTGCCGAAGGCCGGGTGAGCTGTGGGGCGCGCCCGAGGCGGGTGAGGCTCGGTCGTGCTCGCGGCCTGCGGGCCACAGCGCCTCCGGCCCGCGCTACGGCGCCTCCAGCCAGCCCTCGTACTCCTCCGCGAGTTCGTGCAGCGCCGCCGGGTCGAGGCGGTGGTGCGGGTCCTCGATCACGACCAGCCACTGGGCGTCCTCGGCGTCGTCCTCGCCGGCCAGGGCGTCGCGGACGAGCTGGGGCTCTTCGGCAAGGCCGAAGCGGGCGGGGAGTTCCTCGGCCACCTCGTCGGCGGCGTCGCGGTCGGGCAGCACCAGTACGTGTCGGGTCACATCGCTCACCTGGACATTCTCCGGTACGGGGAGGGGTGAGGGGAACGGCTGCCGGGGCTGCCGGGGACGCTCTCCGTGGGGGCGCTGTCAGTGGCGCGTGGGATGCTGGACGGCGATGGCCACCAGGAAGAATTCCACCGACGATCCGCTCGTTCCCCTCACGCTCGCCGTGGGCCAGGAGGACCTGCTGCTCGACCGCGCCGTGCAGCAGGTGGTGGCGGCCGCACGGGCCGCCGATGCCGACACCGATGTGCGCGACCTCGCCTCCGACCAGCTCCAGCCCGGCACGCTGGCCGAGCTGACCAGCCCTTCGCTGTTCGCCGAGCGCAAGGTCGTGGTCGTACGGAACGCGCAGGATCTGTCGGCGGACACGATCAAGGACGTGAAGGCGTATCTCGATGCGCCCGCCGAGGAGATCACGCTCGTACTGCTGCACGCGGGCGGCGCCAAGGGTAAGGGGCTGCTCGACGCGGCGCGCAAGGCGGGGGCGCGGGAGGTGGCGTGCCCCAAGACGACGAAGCCGGCGGAGCGGCTGACGTTCGTGCGGTCGGAGTTCCGGGCGCTGGGGCGTTCGGCCACGCCCGAGGCCTGCCAGGCGCTGGTCGACTCGATCGGCAGCGATCTGCGGGAGCTCGCCTCTGCGGCGTCGCAGCTGTGCGCGGACGTGGAGGGGACGATCGACGAGGCGGTCGTCGGGCGCTACTACACCGGGCGGGCCGAGGCGTCGAGCTTCACGGTCGCGGACCGGGCGGTGGAGGGCCGGGCGGCGGAGGCGCTGGAGGCGCTGCGGTGGTCGCTGTCGACCGGGGTGGCGCCGGTGCTGATCACGAGTGCGCTGGCTCAGGGGGTGCGGGCGATCGGGAAGCTGTCGTCGGCCCGGGGCGGGCGGCCCGCCGATCTCGCTCGGGAGCTGGGGATGCCGCCGTGGAAGATCGACCGGGTGCGGCAGCAGATGCGGGGGTGGACGCCGGACGGTGTCGCTTTCGCCCTGCGGGCTGTGGCTGAGGCGGATGCGGGGGTGAAGGGCGGGGGGGACGATCCCGAGTACGCCCTGGAGAAGGCGGTTGTGGCTGTGGCTCGGGCCGCGCGGGCTCGGGGGTAAGGGGTTTTGCCCCACCCCGCCCCTTCGCCTAAACCCTCCGGGGGTGGGTGGGGGTGGAGGTGGGTTTCCCGGGGGCGGCGCCCCGGACCCCCCTGGCGGGGGCTCCGCCCCCTGCACCCCGCCCCGGGGCTGCGCACCCCGGCCCGCTGCGCCCCCGGGCCCCCAGCAGGGTGGCGTGTGGGAGGAAGGGGAGGGGCCCCTGGGGCTTCGCCCCAGACCCCAGCGGAGCTGCGGCCCCGGCACCCCCTCGCGGCCCCGGCACCCCCTCGCGGGGCCTGCACCCCCTCGCAGGGCCCCCGTCCCCCGCCTCGGCGCTCCGCCCCGGACCCCCTGCACCCCTGCACCCTCTCCGGGACCCCGGAACCACCAGCGCCCCGGCGTACGCGCTGCGTCCCCGCCCCCCTGCACCTGTTTGGGGCCTCCCCTGTACCCCTGCACCCTCTCCGAGACCCCGGAACCACCAGCACCCCGGCGTACGCGCTGCGTCCCCGCCCCCCCCCGCACCTGTTTGGAGGCTCCCCCCAAACACAAAAAACCCCGCCCCCGCCCAGCCGGACGGAAACGGGGTCTTGCTCAAGCTGTTCGCCGCACCCGCGTGGCGAACGCAGGCCGCGTGCGGCGGTGGTGCAGGTACCGGGAGGGAGCGGAAGAGAGGGCCCGCTGGGTCCCTGCCGGTGGTCTATCAAGTGGTCAGCCGGGGAGACTGGCCAGGCGAGCGGCCCGGGGGCCGGTCACTTGGTCAGGCAGCCTTGAGAGCGACAACCTTGTGGGCCAGCGCCGACTTCTTGTTGGCGGCGGCGTTCTTGTGGATGACACCCTTGCTGACGGCCTTGTCCAGCTTCTTGGAGGCGGCGCGGACAGCCGTGTCGGCCGCCTCGACGTCGCCGGCCAGGACAGCCTCGCGGGCCTTGCGGATCGCGGTCTTGACCTCGGACTTGACGGCCTTGTTACGCAGGCGCGCCTTCTCGTTGGTCTTGTTCCGCTTGATCTGGGACTTGATGTTCGCCACGAAAGAGCCTTTTCAGGTTCGATGTATCAGATGGTTGTGACACTCGCCGGCTGAGAGGGCAGACGAGGCACAGCTGCCCAGGTTACCAGCCGTCCAGCTGGCGGCCCAAACCGAGCGCAGTCCCGTTCCCATGGGACGATGGGGGCTACGTATCGATCCGACATCGCCCGAGACGAGACGCCCCGCGTCTCAAGAATCAGGACCCTGCGTGCCCGCGACGCCTCACAACGTGCCCGAGCCGAGCCGTACCGACCCGGCTCTGATCCGCAACTTCTGCATCATCGCGCACATCGACCACGGCAAGTCGACCCTTGCCGACCGGATGCTCCAGCTGACCGGTGTGGTCGATCAGCGGCAGATGCGCGCCCAGTACCTCGACCGTATGGACATCGAGCGTGAGCGTGGCATCACGATCAAGTCTCAGGCGGTCCGGCTGCCCTGGGCTCCCACCGAGGGGGCGGACCAGGGCAGGACGCACATCCTGAACATGATCGACACCCCGGGGCACGTGGACTTCACGTACGAGGTGTCGCGGTCGCTCGCCGCCTGTGAGGGGACCGTCCTCCTCGTCGATGCCGCTCAGGGCATCGAGGCGCAGACCCTGGCGAACCTCTACCTCGCCATGGAGAACGACCTCACCATCGTTCCCGTGCTCAACAAGATCGACCTTCCCGCCGCGCAGCCCGAGAAGTTCGCCGAGGAGCTGGCCAACCTCATCGGGTGCCAGCCCGAGGACGTGCTGAAGGTCTCCGCCAAGACCGGTGTCGGCGTGGACGCGCTGCTCAACCGTGTGGTGCGCGAGGTGCCCGCGCCTGTCGGCGTCGCCGACGCGCCCGCCCGCGCGATGATCTTCGACTCGGTCTACGACTCGTACCGGGGCGTCGTCACGTACGTCCGTGTCATCGACGGTCAGCTCAACAAGCGCGAGCGGATCCGGATGATGTCCACCGGCGCCACCCACGAGCTCCTGGAGATCGGCACCAACTCGCCCGAGATGCTGCCCGCCGACGGGCTGGGCGTGGGCGAGGTCGGCTACCTGATCACCGGTGTGAAGGACGTCCGCCAGTCCAAGGTCGGTGACACCATCACCTCCCTGCACAACGGCGCCACCGAGGCGCTCGGCGGATACAAGGACCCGAAGCCGATGGTCTTCTCGGGTCTGTATCCGCTGGACGGGTCGGACTACCCGGACCTGCGTGAGGCCCTCGACAAGCTGCAGCTGAACGACGCCGCGCTGGTGTACGAGCCGGAGACCTCCGCCGCGCTGGGCTTCGGCTTCCGTGTCGGTTTCCTCGGGCTGCTGCACCTCGACGTCATCCGCGAGCGGCTGGAGCGCGAGTTCGGGCTCGATCTGATCGCCACCGCGCCGAACGTGGTCTACCGGGTCGTCCTGGAGGACGGCAAGGAAGTCACCGTCACCAATCCGAGTGAGTTCCCGGAGGGGAAGATCTCGGACGTGTACGAGCCGGTCGTGCGCGCCACGATCCTCGCGCCCAGCGAGTTCATCGGCTCGATCATGGAGCTCTGCCAGACCCGGCGCGGCACCCTGATCGGCATGGACTACCTGTCCGAGGACCGCGTCGAGATCCGCTACACGCTGCCGCTCGCGGAGATCGTCTTCGACTTCTTCGACCAGCTGAAGTCCAAGACCCGGGGCTACGCCTCGCTCGACTACGAGCCCACCGGCGAGCAGTCCGCCAGCCTCGTCAAGGTCGACATCCTGCTGCACGGCGACAAGGTCGACGCCTTCTCGGCCGTCACCCACAAGGACGCGGCGTACGCGTACGGTGTGCGGCTCGTCGCCAAGCTGCGCGAGCTCATCCCCCGGCAGGCCTTCGAGGTGCCGATCCAGGCCGCGATCGGCTCCCGGGTGATCGCCCGCGAGACCATCCGCGCCATCCGCAAGGACGTCCTCGCCAAGTGCTACGGCGGTGACATCTCCCGTAAGCGGAAGCTGCTGGAGAAGCAGAAGGAAGGCAAGAAGCGGATGAAGATGGTCGGTTCCGTGGAGGTTCCGCAGGAGGCCTTCATCGCGGTGCTGTCCAGCGACGAGTCTGCGAGCAAGAAGAAGTGACCGGCGAGTAGCCCCCTGCGCCACGACGGACCCCCGCTCTTCGGAGTGGGGGTCCGTTCGTTATGAAACCACCTTCCGATGCCCCTTACGCGTCGGGCGGGAGCGCTCTACTCTGATCACGGCCCGATGGTTACTCGCCAGTTAAACAAGAAGCAGCCGCAGCCCTGCCGCAGGCCAGCCCGGAGGACGTCGTGAGCGACACACAGACCTTGATCGAGAACCGGCCACCGTCCGTGGCGGCCCTCTTCGTCCAGCGGGTGGAGGCCACCCCGGACCTGGAGGCCTATCGCCATCCGGTCCCGGCCGCCGAGGGTCCCGAGGAATGGAAGTCGCTGAGCTGGGGGCAGGCCGCCGAGCGGGTCTACGCGATCGCGGCCGGGCTCGCCGATCTGGGCGTGACCTCCGAGCAGCGCGTGGCGCTCTCCTCCTCCACCCGCATCGAGTGGATCCTCGCGGACCTCGGTGTGATGTGCGCGGGCGGCGCGACCACCACCATCTACCCGCAGACCAACGCCGAGGAGTCGGCGTACATCCTGGGCGACTCCGAGAGCCGGGTGCTCTTCGCGGAGAACGCGGCCCAGCTGGCCAAGGCGCGCGAGCGCCGCACCGAGCTGCCGGACCTCCAGCACGTCGTGGTCTTCGACGCGGCGGGCGCCGAGCCGGTCGAGGGCGACCCCGAGGGCTGGGTGCTCACCCTCGCCGAGCTGGAGGCGCGCGGCGCCGCGTATCTGGAGAAGCACCCGGACGCGGTCAAGGAGCGGATCGCGGCCATCACCTCCGACCAGCTGGCCACGCTGATCTACACCTCGGGCACCACCGGCCGCCCCAAGGGCGTACGGCTGCCGCAGGACAACTGGTCGTACATGGCGAAGGCCATCGCGGCGACCGGGCTGATCAGCGGCGACGACGTGCAGTACCTCTGGCTGCCGCTCGCGCACGTCTTCGGCAAGGTGCTGACCTCCGGGCAGATCGAGGTCGGTCATGTGACGGCCGTCGACGGCCGGGTCGACAAGATCATCACGAATCTGCCGATCGTCCAGCCGACGTACATGGCGTCGGTGCCCCGGATCTTCGAGAAGGTCTACAACGGGGTCGCCGCCAAGGCGCGGGAGGCCGGCGGCGCCAAGTACAAGATCTTCCAGTGGGCGGCCGAGGTGGCCCGCGAGTACGCGAAGGCCAGCCAGGACAACTTCCGGCGCACCGGTAAGGCCTCGGCGCCCTTCGGCCTCACCGCCAAGCACAAGGTCGCGGACGCGCTGGTGTACGCGAAGATCCGTGAGGCGTTCGGCGGACGGCTGCGCGCCGCCGTGTCCGGCTCGGCCGCGCTCTCCCCCGAGATCGGCTTCTTCTTCTCCGGCGCCGGGATCCACATCCTGGAGGGGTACGGGCTCACCGAGACCAGCGCCGCCTCCTTCGTGAACCCGGGCGAGGCCTACCGCACGGGCACGGTCGGCAAGCCGCTGCCCGGCCTTGAGGTGCGCATCGCCGACGACGGCGAGATCCTGCTGCGCGGCCCCGGCATCATGGAGGGCTACCACAAGCTGCCCGAGAAGACAGCTGAAGTCCTGGAGTCCGACGGGTGGTTCCACACCGGGGACATCGGGGAGCTGTCGCCCGACGGCTATCTGCGGATCACCGACCGCAAGAAGGACCTGATCAAGACGTCCGGCGGCAAGTACATCGCGCCGGCCGAGGTCGAGGGCCAGTTCAAGGCGGTCTGCCCGTTCGTCTCCAACATCCTGGTGCTCGGCGCCGACCGGAACTTCTGCACCGCGCTGATCGCCCTCGACGAGCCCGCGATCCTGGGCTGGGCCAAGGACCACGGGGTCGGCGGCTCGTACGCCGAGGTGGTCGCCCACCAGGAGACGGTGGCGCTGATCGAGGGCTATGTGAAGCGCCTCAACGAGGGCCTGCAGCGCTGGCAGACCATCAAGCAGTTCCGGCTGCTGCCGCGCGACCTCGATGTGGAGCACGGCGAGCTGACGCCCAGCCTCAAGCTGAAGCGCCCGGTCGTGGAGCGCCAGTACAAGGAGCTGATCGAGGACATGTACTCGGGCGCCAAGGAGGCGTAGCCGTACGGTTCGGGGCGCGTCGGGTATCGGCTGGGGGTACGGGGGTTATTCCCCGGGAAATTGCGGCCTCGGGCGCCAAGGAGGCGTAGCCGTACGGTTCGGGGCGCGTCGGGTATCGGCTGGGGGTACGGGGGTTATTCCCCGGGAGAGTGCGGCCTCGGGGTCCAAGGAGGCGTAGCCGGTACGGTTCGGGGCGCGGGAGAGGCTGCCTGCGGCCTGGACCGTACCGGCTCAGCCCCGCCCCTTCCTCATGTCCCGGATGATCTCCTCCAGGGCCGTCAGCTGGTGATGCAGGTCGCCCGGCTCGGCCAGATCGGCGCGTATCAGCTCCGCCTCGATCGCCGCCAGCCGCTGCGCGATCTCGCCGAGCTGCTTCTGCTCGCGCGTCAGCAGCCGCTCCAGCTGGCGGCTCTTGCGGTGCAGCTCCAGGAACACGTTCACCTTGGCGCGCAGCACCCAGGGGTCGAACGGCTTGGTGAGGAAGTCCGCCGCGCCCGTGGCGTACCCCCTGAACGCATAGCCGCTGTCGCCGTCCGTGCCGGTCAGGAAGATGATCGGCACGTCCTTCGTCTGGTCGAGCCGCTTGATGTTGCTCGCGGTCTCGAAGCCGTCCATGCCCGGCATCCGTACGTCGAGCAGCACCACCGCGAACGTCTGCCGCAGTAGCGCCTTCATCGCCTCCTCGCCCGAACGCGCCCGTACCAGCGGCTCGTTGAGCGAACCCAGGACGGCCTCCAGTGCGATCAGGTTGTCCTCCATGTCGTCGACAAGGAGGATGCTCGCCCGGTCGCCGGGCGGTGCCGCTGTGCTCATCGTGTCGCCTTACGTGGTCGGCGGAGTGGCGGCGGGCTCGCCGGTGCCGCTCGACTGCTCCGGTATGGACGCGCTCCCCGGGCCCTCGCCCTCCGGGTCGAGCAGGGCGCAGACCACGGTGAGCAGCCGGTCCACGTCGACGGGCTTGGGTACGTATTCGTTGGCGCCCTGGGCGATCGACTTCTCGCGGTCGCCGGGCATCGCCTTCGCGGTGAGGGCGACGATGGGCAGATCGGTCCACAGGGGGCTGCGGCGGATGGCCTCGATCGTCTCGTACCCATCCATTTCCGGCATCATGATGTCCATCAGGATCAGCTCGACCTCCGGGTTGCGCTCCAGGGTCTCGATGCCCTCGCGGCCGTTCTCCGCGTACAGCACGGGCATTCCGACGCGGCCGAGCACATGGGTGAGCGCGAAGACGTTGCGGATGTCGTCGTCGACGATCAACACCCGTCGGCCCGGCAGCACTTGGCCCGCGCGGCCCTGCTTCCACTCGTCCAGCTTGGTGGTGGTCGGCCAGTCGTCGTCCTGGTCGGGCAGCAGCATGTGCTCGGAGGAGAGCGGCTCGGCCGGGTCGGCGGCGAACTCCGGGGGCTGGTCGAGGTCGCCCATCACATGGCCGGGGTAGAGCACCGGCACGTACAGCGTGAAGGTGGAGCCGCTGCCCGGCTCGCTCTCGGCGACGATCCGGCCCCCGAGCAGGCCCGCGATCTCGCGGCTGATGGAGAGGCCGAGGCCGGTGCCACCGTACTTGCGGTTGGTCGTCCCGTCGGCCTGCTGGAACGCCTCGAAGATCACCGGGAGCTTCTCCGGTGCGATGCCGATGCCGGTGTCGGTGACCGCGAAGGCGATCAGATCGTCCGCGCCGCCCAGCATCGCGTCGTCCGGGTCCTTGATCCGGTTGACGCGGAGCTCGACGCGGCCGGAGGAGGTGAACTTGATCGCGTTGGAGAGGAGGTTGCGCAGGATCTGCTGGAGCCGCTGCTCGTCCGAGAACATCTCGCGCGGCACGTCCTCGCCCACCGCGACCTCGAAGGCGAGGCCCCGGTCGATGGTGATCGGGCGGAAGGTGGCGTGGACGTAGTCGAGCACCTTGATGAGCGGCAGCTTCTTGGGCCGTACGTCCATCCGGCCGGCCTCGATCTTCGACAGGTCCAGGATGTCGTTGATCAGCTGGAGCAGGTCGGAGCCGGAGCGGTGGATCGTGGTGGCGAACTGGACCTCCTGGTCGGAGAGGTGGTCGTCCGGGTTGTCGGAGAGCAGCCGGGCCAGGATGAGCAGCGAGTTGAGCGGGGTGCGCAGCTCGTGCGACATGTTCGCCAGGAACTCCGACTTGTACTGGGAGCTGGTCGCGAGCAGCGCGGCCTTCTCCTCCAGCTCGGCGTTGGAGCGTTGCAGCTCGGCTTGCTGGCGCTGGAGTTCGTCGGAGCGCTCCTGGAGCTGGATGGCGAGCCGCTGGGACTCGCTGAGCAGGGACTCCGTACGGGAGTTGGCGATGATGGTGTTGATCGCGACGCCGATGGTGTTCACGAACTGGTCGAAGAACGCCAGGTGGACGTCGGAGAAGCGGGAGAAGGAGGCCAGTTCGATCACACCGAGGAGCTTGTCCTCGAAGAGGATCGGGATGATGACGACGCTGGCGGGGGGCGCTTCGCCGAGACCTGAGCTGATCTTGATGTAGTCGGGCGGCGCCTCGTCGAACAGGATCCGCTTCTTCTCCAGGGCCGCCTGCCGGACCAGTCCGTGGCCCGGCATGCCGGTGGTGTCGACGGTCGCGGCCTGGGCGGAGCCGTACCCCGCGATGAAGGCCAGTCCCTTGGTCGTCGACGTCGTACGGGACGGGGTGCCGTCGGCGTCGGGGTCGGCCAGGAAGAAGGCGCCGTACTGCGCGTTCACCAGGGGTGTCAGCTCGCGCAGGATCAGGTCCGCGACCTCCATCAGGTCGCGGTGGCCCTGCATCAGACCGGCCAGCCGGGCCAGATTGGACTCCAGCCAGTCCTTGGCGCGGGTCGTCTCGCGGAGGTTGGACACCATCAGGTTGATGTTGTCCTTGAGATCGGTGACCTCACCCCTGGTCTCCACGGTGATCGAGCGGGACATGTCGCCCTGGGCCACCGCCGAGGCCACCTCCGCGATCGCGCGGACCTGGGTGGTGAGGTTGAGCGCGAGCTCGTTGACGTTGGTGGTCAGGCGCTTCCACGTGCCGTACACGCCCTCGACCCGGGCCTGGCCGCCCAGCTGGCCCTCCGAGCCGACCTCGCGGGCGACCCGGGTGACCTCGGAGGAGAACGAGGAGAGCGTGTCGACCATGGTGTTGATGGTGGTCTTCAGCTCCAGGATCTCGCCGCGCGCGTCCACGTCGATCTTCTTGGAGAGGTCGCCCTGGGCCACCGCGGTCGCCACCTGGGCGATGTTGCGGACCTGCGAAGTCAGGTTGTCGGCCATGTAGTTCACGTTGTCGGTGAGGTCCTTCCAGACCCCGGAGACACCGAGGACCTGGGCACGCCCGCCGAGCCGCCCGTCCGTGCCGACCTCGCGGGCGACGCGGGTCACCTCGTCCGCGAACGCGCGCAGCTGCTCCACCATCGTGTTGACGGTGTCCTTGAGTTCCAGGATCTCGCCGCGCGCGTCGACGGTGATCTTCTTGGAGAGGTCGCCGTTGGCGACGGCCGTCGTCACCTGGGCGATGTTGCGGACCTGGGAGGTGAGGTTCGACGCCATGAAGTTGACGTTGTCGGTGAGGTCCTTCCAGACCCCGGAGACCCCACGGACCTGCGCCTGGCCGCCGAGGTTGCCTTCCGTGCCGACCTCTCGGGCGACCCTGGTGACCTCGTCGGCGAAGGCGGAGAGCTGGTCGACCATGGTGTTGATGGTCGACTTGAGCTCCAGGATCTC
>NZ_JBHWUR010000116.1:0-23659 GCF_042737755.1 Streptomyces sp. NPDC059994 | reverse complement strand
GGCGCGCCCACCCGGATCGCGGGGTTGGGTCTGCGTTCGGGCTCGGAGGGCGGCCGGCCCGCTCCGGCGTGGGGCGAGCCGGTCCCGCCCGCCGGGGCGGGGGCGCTGCTCGCCGCGCCCGTGAACGACTCCGCCCGTGACGGCTGCGGCGGCTCGGCCATCTCCATGCCCTGCCGCAGCAGCCACACCCCGACGCACACGGCGATGCAGACCAGCCAGCCGTTGCGGCGCCGGGCGGCCTGGGCGTCCCGCAGCGACTGGGCCGATCGCGACGACAAGAGCCGTCAGCCCCGGTCCTGCGGGCCGCGCGCCCGGCGGCGCAGCAGCAGACCGCCGGTGACGGCGGTGACGGACAGGACGGCCGCACCGGCCACGATCTCGGCCCGGTTGGAGGTGGTCGCGCTGCCGCCGATCCCGGTCTTCACATGGCCCTTGGGCTCGTTGTGCTCGCCCGTGTCGTTGTGCTCGCCCTGGTCCCGGCCGGTGTGCTCGCCGCCGCCCGAGATCGTCACATCGCCCCGGGCGGATTTGCCGTTGTCGCAGGTCACCGTGATCTCGAAGGTCCCGGGCCTGGCGGTGTGCGGCACGGTGAACTGTCCGGCGAGCACTTCTTCGCGGGTGGAGACGGCGAGCGGGAACTCGCCGTCGCCCAGCGCCCGCGCGTCCCCGGTGGCATGGCCGTCGTGGCCGCACGCGGTCGTGTTCACGGTGACGGTGGTGCCCGGCGCGGCCGACGACGGCCAGACCTCCAGGCCCGCGCCGCCGAAGTCGTTGGCGTACGCGGGTGCGCCGCCGAGGCCCAGCAGGGCGGCCGCGAGCGCGGAACCGGTCAGCAGGCGGGCAGTACGCATGGGTCCTCCGGGGAGCGGGGTGCCTTGCTTCTCCCTCCGAGGTAACTGGCCCGCGCGGACGCCCGCCCCCCGGCGGGGGGCGAAAGGGTGACGGCGGCGGGCGTCCGTCACCCGTTCGCGCGGGCGCCGCCCTGTGCCACCTGCGAGGCGGTACTTCTGAGGCTGCCCCGCCTCAGATCGTGTCCCAGGGCACCTCCGTGTACAGCCGCCAGACCGTCTTCATCAGTTCCGCGTCCACGGCGAACGCGGTGTCGTCGATCCGGGCCACCGGTGCGATGCCCTGCGAGTTGGTGACGAAGGCCGCCCGGTACGCGCCGAGATCGCCCAGCGCGACCGGGCGCCGGACCGTGGCCGTGCCGTACTGCGGCAGCCGTGACTCGACCAGCGCCATGGTCGTGCCGAGCAGCGCCGCGCGGTCCGGCCACACCACCGAACGCCCGTCCCAGAACGCGATGTTGGTGATCGCCCCCTCGGCGATCTCCCCGCCGGGACCGGTCAGGAGCGCCTCGTCGCAGCCCCCGCGGGCGGCGACCCGGCCGAAGTAGGCCTGCCCGAAGCCGCCGAGGTGCTTGACGTGGGCGACCGGCCGCTCGTACGGCACGGAGAGCAGGCGCTGCGGCTCCGGCGACATGTCCAGCGGCGGCCGTACGGTCACCATCACGGCCGGGTCCTCGTCCGGCCCGTACACATAGACGCGCGTCGCCGCGTCCTCCGCGCCGGCCGCCTTCAGGGCCTGCCGGACCAGCGCGCGGACCCGCTCGCCGTCGAGGCCGGGGCCGAACAGTTCGCGGGTCGCCGCGTCGAGCCGCGCCAGGTGCAGCGCGAGACCGCGCACCCGGCCGCCGCGTACCTGCATCGCGGTGAAGTGGCCGTATGCGCCGGTCAGAGCGGGGATGCGCAGATTCTCGGCGTCGGCGGGGCGGCCGTTGATCTCGACATAGGGAGTCGTCATGGGGCCACCGTAATAGGGGTACGCGTGGGGTTGACCTGAAGCTTGGTCGAGGTGTGAAGCTCCTCGGCATGGACCTCACCACCGCTCCCGGCACGGAGCCCGCCGCCGCCGCTTCCACCGCCCGGCTCCGCCTCGCCGTGATCATCGGCTCGAACCGCGAGGGCCGCTTCGGCCCGGTCGTCGGGAAGTGGCTGCTCGCCCGGCTGCGCGAGCGCGACGACTTCGAGGCCGAGCTGATCGACCTGGCCGAGACCGCCCTGCCGACCTCGCTCTCGTACGATCCGGCGCCGCCCGTCAAGGCGGTCCTCGACACCGTGACGCCCAAGCTGGCGCGGGCCGACGCCTTCCTCGTCCTCACCCCCGAGTACAACCACTCCTTCCCCGCCTCGATCAAGAACCTCATCGACTGGCACTACGTCCAGTGGCAGGCCAAGCCGGTCGGCTTCGTGTCCTACGGCGGGATGTCGGGCGGTCTGCGGGCCGTCGAGCACCTGCGCCAGGTCTTCGCCGAGCTGCACGCGGTCACGGTCCGGGACACGGTCAGCTTCCACCACGCCCGCGGTCTCTTCGAGCCGGATGGCGAGCCGCGCGAGCCCACCGAGCCGGAGGCGGCCGTCAAGCGGCTCCTCGACCAGCTCGGCTGGTGGGGGCGGACGCTGCGGGACGCCAAGGAGTCCCGTCCGTACGCCGCTTGAGCCCGGCGTACGGACGGGGGAGCGGGGTGCCGGGTCAGCCGACGGCGACCGCCGACCAGGCGGCGGCGACCGCGTTCTGCTCCGCGCTGCCGCTGCCGTACAGGTCCTTCGCCGCGTTCAGGGTCGCCGTGCGGGCGGCCGCGTAGTTGGTGGAGGACGTCATGTAGACGCTCAGGGCCCGGTACCAGATCTTGCCGACCTTGTCGTGGCCGATGCCGGAGACCGTGGAGCCGTTGCAGGTGGGGCTGTTGTACGAGACGCCGTTGATCACCTTGGCGCCACTGCCCTCGGAGAGCAGATAGGCGAAGTGGTTGGCCACCCCGGAGGAGTAGTGGACGTCGAGGTTGCCGACGCCCGAGTACCAGCAGTCCGCCGACTTGGTGTCGGTCGAGGGCTTGTCCATGAAGCGCAGGGCGGGCTTGCCGAAGCCCGGCTTCACGATCTTCTCGCCGATGAGGTAGTCGCCCTGGTCGCCGGCGTTGGCCGCGTACCACTCGACCATGGTGCCCATGATGTCGCTGGTGGCCTCGTTGAGGCCGCCGGACTCACCGGAGTAGGTGAGGGCGGCGGTCTTGGAGGTGACGCCGTGCGACATCTCGTGCCCGGCCACGTCGAGGGCGACGAGCGGCCCGAACGTGGTGCCGTCGCCGTCGCCGTACGTCATGCAGAAGCAGCTGTCGTCCCAGAAGGCGTTGTTGTAGTTGCTGCCGTAGTGGACGCGGTTGTACGAGCCCTTCCCGTCACCGGCGATGCCGTTGCGGCCGTGGACGTTCTTGTAGTAGTCCCAGGTCGTGTTGGTGCCGTACTGGGCGTCCACGGCGGCCGTCGAGCGGTCGGTGCCGGCGCCGGTGCCCCAGTGGTTGTCGGCGTCCGTGAACAGCACGGCGGGCGCCCGGACGAAGCAGATGCCGAAGAAGCACAGGTCCGTCTTGTTCTGGGCGTCACCGGTGTAGGTGTTGCCGCGGGTGGGGTCCTTGAGCTGGTGCGAGGACCCGGACAGCGTGGTCTCCAGGGGCACGGTCCCGCTGTACAGCGACGTGCCGTCGCCGGCCGCGGTCTCGATGGAGTCCCAGGCGTCGATGCGGGCGCCGGTGCGGGCGTCGGTGAGGACCACGCGCGCGACCGGGTTGCCCAGCGAGTCGCGGGCGGCGGTCTGGGTGCGCCAGGCCAGCTTGGGCGTGCCGTGCAGCGCGTCGACGACGAGCTCGGGCTTGGCGGTCAGGCCCTTCAGGCCCTGGTGGGCCGCGCGCAGCTCCGCGGAGGCGAGGCCGGCGGCGCGGGGCGCGGAGAGCGCGGGGGCGATGGTCGGCACGGCGAGGTCGTTCGCCACGGCCCGGTCGGCGCCGCGATAGGCCCCGGTGGGGGAGAGGTGGACGACGAAGTCGCCGCCGAGCACGGGCAGTCCGCGGTACGTGCGGTCGTAGCGCACATGCCGGCTGCCGTCGGCGTCCACGATCACGTCCCGTACGGACGTGCCCTGGGCGGCGGTCACGGCGAGCGCGTCCGCGTGCGCGCCGACGGCGCTGTCGGCGTCGCGGACGGCGGCGTCACGGGAGGGGACCTGCGGCCGGGGTTCGGCCACGGCGGAGACGGGGGCGAGCGCGGCGGCGAGCATGGCACCGGCCGCGACGGCTATCCCGGCGGTGGTGAGGCGCGATGCGTTCCGGGTCGGTCTCATCGGGCTCCTCGGTCATGGGGGGTCGGCTCGGGTAGAGCTGATGCCCCATCAGTTTTAGGGGTGCATGACAGGTGGTGTCCATAGCGCGGGGCCCTTCGGGGTGCCCGGGGTTCGTCTGCGGGCCGATGGTGGCTGGACGCGCGGTTCCCCGCGCCCCTGGGGGACGGAGCCCAGGCGGAACGCGGGCCTGAACCCCCCGGCACGGTCCGCAGACGGAGGCGGGGTTCGGGGCGCAGCTCCGGTGGCGGCCGCGCACACGGCCCCGGCCGGTCTTGGGGGCGCGGGGAACTGCGCGCCCAGCCACGCACGGTCCGCAGTCGAAGGCGGGGTTCGGGGCGCAGTTCCGGCGCGGGCCGTGCACACGGTCCCGGGCAGCTTTGGGGGCGCGGGGAACTGCGCGAGCAGCCACGCACGGTCCGCAGTCGAGGGCGGGGTTCGGGGCGCGGCTCCGGCGCGGGCCGTGCACACGGTCCCGGGCAGCTTTGGGGGCGCGGGGAACTGCGCGACAAGCCCCCACCGCCCGCAGACGAACCCCGGGCCAAGAACTACCCCTGCGGCAGCGTCACCGTCGCCACCGCCCCGCCCGACCCCGCGTTCCCCAGCGTCACCTCCGCCCCGATCACCCCCGCCTGCCCGAGGGCAATCGTCAGCCCCAGACCCGACCCCTGCCCCCGCTCCCGCGAGCCCGTGACGAACCGCTGAGGCCCGTCGCGCAGCACGTGCGCGGGGAAGCCCGGGCCGTGGTCCCGGACCGTCACGGCCGTCCCGCTGACCGTGACCTCGACCGGCTCCGCCCCGTGGCGGCGGGCGTTGGCCACCAGGTTGGCGACGATCCGCTCCAGGCGGCGCGGGTCCGTCCGTACCAGCGTGTCCTCGCGAGCGTCGGCTTTCGCGAGCTCCGCCGTGAACCCGCAGCGCCGCAGGATTCCCTCGACCAGCGCCCCCAGCGGCCGTATCTCAAGCGCGGGCCGCTCCACGCGCGCGTCGAGGCGGGCGACTTCGAGGAGGTCCTCGGTGAGCGTGCGCAGCGCGGCGACCCGGTCGCGCACCAGCTCGGTGGGGCGGCTCGGCGGCAGCAGCTCGGCGGCGGTGTGCAGCCCGGTCAGCGGCGTACGCAGCTCGTGCGCCACATCCGCCGTGAACCGCTGCTCCGCCTCCAGACGCCGCTGGAGGGACGCGGCCATCGTGTCGACCGCGCGGGCCAGCTCGGCCACCTCGTTGCGGGCGGTGTGCGGGCCCGACTGGCCGATCCTGGCGTCGAGTTCACCCCGGGAGATCCGGCGCGCGGTGGCCGCGGCCCTACGCAGCTCCCGGCTGAGGCGGCTGGCGAGCCCGGCCCCGCCGAGCGCCGCGAGCGCCACCACGAGCGCGCCCCAGGCGACCAGCTCCCGGTCGAACTCCCGCAGATCGGCCCGCTCGGCGGCCAGCGGCAGCCGTACGGACAGCACCTGCCCGCCGATCGGCCGCGCCGCCCACACGGCCGGGTCGGACCCGTTCAGATCGACGAAGGTGCTGCGGCGGCCCGCCAGCGCCGACTCGCGCAGCGCGGACGGCAGCCGCCCGTCGTCCACCGCCGCGTCGGTGCCGCTCTGGTCGACCTGGCCGGTCAGCTCGTACAGCTGGCGCACCCGTACCAGCTGCGCCGTCGCCGACTCGCGGGCCGTCGTCACCATCTGCGCGGCCCGCGCCTGGTGGATCAGGAGCCCGATGGTGACCGCGACGAGCGCGCACCCGCCCGCGAGCGCAGCGGCGATCTTCCAGCGCAGGCTGAGCCCCTGCGAGAAGACGCGGACGCGCCGTACGAGGGCGCGCGAGCCCGCCCCCACCGACCGGGCGAGCCGCGCGGGCGTGCGGCGCGCGAGGGTCCGGCGTGCGCGGAAGGCCCGCCGGGCGGCCCGGAGCCGGCGGCCGGGGCGCGCGGAACCAGCCCGGCGGCGCCGCGCGCGCAGGGCGGCCCTCACGGCCCGCCCTTGGGCGCCGGGGTCCCGCTCTGGTCCCGCTTGTACGTCTTGACGTCGCTCACCGAGGCCAGCCGCGCCCCGTCCCACCGGTAGCGGACGGCCTGTTCGGCGCCGTCGTCCGCGGCGCTGCGGACCACCAGGTCGGTGCCGACGGTCTCGACCGCGAGCCGCTTGCCCGCGGTGTAGAGGACCGGGACCACCTTTTCGGCGCGGGCCGTGTAGACCGCCAGCACCGTGCGGCCGCTCTCCAGATCGGCGGAGACGATCAGCTCCGGCGAACCGTCGCCGGTCAGATCGCGCAGGACGGGCGGGCGGATACCGGGCTGCCCGGGGCGGTGGATCCTCTCGCGCCGGGCGAGCGCCTTGGTACGGGGATCGGCCCGCAGCACCGCGTACGGGTCGACCGCCACCAGCCCCGCCTCCGGCACCTCGGGCCCCTTGGCCAGCGGCGTCGGCGGCGGCTGCTTCCCGGCCGGGTCGCCGGCGCCGGGCCGCCTGCGGGCGCCGTCGGACCAGTTGGGCCACAGCGGCTGCGGCGTCGGCTGCGCGGCCACGGGTGGCGCGGCGCCGCCGTCGCCGAGCCCGGTGGGCGCGCCGCAGCCGCTCGCCGTGAGGACGCAGACGGCGAGCACGGCGACGGCCGCGGTGGCGCGGAGGCACTGGATCATGGCGGGACGGCCTGGTGGCAGAGGGCGGGGGCGGGGGACCGGCCGGATCCGCCGGCCGCGACAATCAACGGTAGAACCGGATCATCACGGAACCCGGGACACCGTGTAACAGCTGTGCGTACGCACGGCCCCAGCCGTCCGAACAGGGACTTTCGGCCACGCCGGAGGCCCCCTGGTCCCCGAGGGAGAGCGTCTGTGACACCGGCCGACGGGCCGCCCCCAGGCGGCGGCCTCCCGTTCTTCGTCTACGGCACCCTGCGCCCCGGCGAGCGCTACTACCTGCGCCTGCTGACCGGCCGCACCGCCTCCGAGGCGCCCGCGCGGCTGCCGGGGGCGGTGCTGTACGAGGGGCCCGGCTATCCGTACGCGACCCAGGGGGACGGCGTCGTCACCGGCGCGCTCATCGCGCCGCTCCCCGAGGTGTACGGCCAAGTCCTGCGGGTGCTCGACCAGTTGGAGGAGTGCTACGGGCCGGACGATCCCCGGAACCTGTACGACCGGGTGGCGCGGACCGTCGAGCTGCCGGGCGGGGCCACCGGCCGTGCCTGGGTCTATCTGGCGGCGGCCCCACTGGCCCGGGAGCTGCGGGCGCACGGCACACCGCTGCCCGGCGGCGACTGGCTCACCGCCCGTCGGCCAGCGCCCGCGCCACCCCGCTCTCCTTCGGCCCGAGGAAACGCGGATCGGGCTTGAAAGCGGCGTCCAGGGCGGCCTTGCCCGCCGCGAACACCTCGCGGGTGGAGCCGTAGTACCAGGTGGTGTCATGCACGGCGTCGACCGCGACCCCGTACGAGTCGACCCCGGCGGCCTCGCACAGCGCGACGGCCCGCCGGATGTGGAAACCCTGGCTGACCAGCACCGCGCGCTCCACACCGAAGATCTTCCTGGCCCTTACACAGGAGTCCCAGGTGTCGAACCCGGCGAAGTCGCTGACCACCCGCTGGTCCGGGACCCCGTGCCTGACCAGGTACGCGCGCATCGCGTCCGGCTCGTCGTACTCGGCCCGCCCGTTGTCCCCGGTCACCAGGACCGCCCTGACCTTCCCGGCCCGGTACAGCTCGACCGCCGCGTCGAGGCGGTGCGCCAGGTACGGCGACGGCTCGCCGTCCCACAGCCCGGCCCCGAACACCACCGCGACCCCGGACGCGGGCGCCTGCGCCACGGTCCCGACCTTGCCGTCGGCGGCCGTGAACATCCAGGCGGCGGGCGCCAGCGCGAGGGTGCACAGCGCCGCGACGGCCTGCACGGCCCGGCGCCGCCCCGTGCGGGTGCGCGGCAGCCCGATCCGTACGCGAGTGCGCGGCAGGCGCATGAGGTTCCCCCTGGGTTCGACGGTGTTCGAGCGGTTCGACGGGTGTTCGAGTGATCGGACGCAGGGGAGGGGCGGGCGGTTCTGCCCGGTGTCCTGGGGGAGCCCCCGATCCCACCGGCCGCCCCGCCCCCGTGAGGCGGCGGAAAACACTCGTCACCACGGCGCAACGACATGGCAATGTGGGCCCGGCAGGATCGGTCCATGACGGAGATGGAACCGGAGACTCAGTCGCAGTTCTTGTCCGCCCGCCAGTCGCTGCCGCTCGACAGCACGGCTGAACTCGTCACCCGCATCGCCGCCCAACTGGGCAGCCAGCTCAGCCACGTCCGACTGAACGGGAGCCGCAAGCCGATGCCCACGACCGCCCGGCCGGCCCTCGCCCGGCCTCCCCGGCCCGCCCTGGTCGCCGTCGCGCACGGCAGCCGCGACCCCCGGGCCCTGCGCACCGTCACCGCCCTGCTCGACCTGGTCCGCGAACTGCGCCCCGGCCTCGACGTACGGCTCGGCCACATCGAGATCGACGAGCCCGCGCTGCCCGCCACGCTCGCGGAGCTCGGCGCCGGCCGCGCCGTCCTCGTACCGCTGCTGCTGAGCCGCGGCTACCACGTCAAGCAGGACATCCCGGCCGCCGTCGCCGACGCCCCCCGGCTGCGCACCCGCGTCGCACGGCCGCTCGGCCCGCACCCGCTGCTGGTCGAGGCGCTGTACGAGCGGCTCGTCGAGGCCGGTTGGGACGACGACCCACGCGCGCGTGGCGCCGGGGGAGTCGTGCTCGCCGGGGCCGGGTCACGCGACCCCGAGTCGGCCGCCGACACCCGCCGCACCGCCGCGATGCTGAGCGAGCGCCTCGGCGGGGTGCCGGTGGTACCCGCCTACGCCTCGGCCGCCGCCCCCACCGTCCCCGAGGCGCTGCGGACGCTCGCCGCGCGCGGCCGCCACCGGGTCGCGATCGCGTCGTACTTCACCGCGCCCGGCCGGTTCGCCACACAGAGCGCCGCCCACGCGCGCGGTGTCGCCGCGGCCCCGCTCGGCGCGCACCCGGCCGTCGCACGCCTCGTCCTGACCCGCTACGACCAGGCACTCGCCGCAGCCCCGTTCTCCGCCCCGCACCGCGAACTCGCCACGGCCTAGGGCCTGTCCGGCGGATGGTCGGCGCGCGGGGGTCTGGCACGCCCATCTGCGGCGTTGTCGTCAGTTGCCGACTCCCCCGAGCTCTCGGCTTCGCTCGAACAGGGGGACCCCCATCGCGTCGACGCCCTCCTCCGCCTTGCAGCTGGACGCGCCAGACCCCCGCTCACCGGAACCGAAAAGGCGCCCGGGGCCGAAGCCGACCAGATCCGCCGGACAGGCCCTGGCGTCCGCCCTCCCCCGGTTGTCAGTGGTTCCGTTTACTGTCGGTGCATGGAAGGCATCGCAGCACACCACCCCGGGTACGACCCGTCCGACGTCGAGCGGTGGGCCGCCGAGCCAGACAAACGGCCCGGCCGCACCGCCTTCCAGCGCGACCGCGCGCGCGTGCTGCACTCCGGAGCGCTGCGCCGCCTGGCGGGCAAGACGCAGGTCGTGACGCCGGGCGTGACCGGCCAGCTGTGGGACGCGAGCCCGCGCACCCGGCTCACCCACTCCCTGGAGTGCGCCCAGGTCGGCCGTGAGCTCGGCCTCGCCCTCGGCTGCGACCCCGACCTCGTCGAGGCGGCCTGCCTCGCGCACGACATGGGCCACCCGCCCTTCGGGCACAACGGCGAGCAGGCACTCAACGACTTCGCCAAGGACTGCGGCGGCTTCGAGGGCAACGCGCAGTCACTGCGCCTGCTGACCCGTCTGGAGCCCAAGCGCTTCGTACGCGGCGAGGGCGCCGACGAGCCCGTCAGCGTCGGCCTCAACCTCACCAGGGCCGCCCTGGACGCGGCCACCAAGTACCCCTGGGCGCGCGGCGGCCACCCCACCGACCCGCAGTCCGGGAAGTTCGGGGTCTACGAGGACGACCTGCCGGTCTACGACTGGGTGCGCCAGGGCTCCGAGCCCCACCGCAAGTGCTTCGAGGCCCAGGTCATGGACTGGGCGGACGACGTGGCGTACTCGGTCCACGACTTCGAGGACGGGCTGCACGCCGGCCACATCGACCCCAACCTGCTCTTCTCCGAGCCCGAGCGGCAGGACATCTGGCGCGTGGCGATCGGGCGGTACGTGCCGGCGGACACCGCCCCGCAGGAGCTCGCGGACGCGCTCGACCGGCTGATCGACGAGGAGTGGTGGCCGCACGGGTACGACGGCTCGGCGGTCGCCCAGGCCCGCCTCAAGGACGCCACCAGCCAGCTCATCGGCCGGTTCTGCCTGGCGGCCGAGAGCGCGACCCGAGAGCACCACGGCTCCGGGCGGCTCACCAGGTACGGGGCGGAGCTGGTCGTGCCGCGCGCGACGCGCAACGAGTGCGCGGTGCTCAAGGCGGTGGCCGACCGCTATGTGATGCAGCGCGACGAGCAGGAGCGGCTCCGCGCCGACCAGCGCATCATTCTGGCCGAACTGGCCGAAGCGCTCACCGCGCGCGCCCCGGCGGAGGGGCTCGACCCGCAGTTCCGCGCGCTCTTCGCGGCCGCCCCCGACGACCGCGCCCGCAAACGGGTCATCGTCGACCAGATCGCGTCCCTGACCGACGCGGCGGCCCTTTCCCTGCACGCCAGACTCACCGCCCGGCGCGGATGAGGTGCGGAAGGCGCTTTCGCCCATGTACGACGCACGTATGACACACGTATGACGCATCGATGAAGCCCGGCCACTCGGCGCCCCCAACGGAGCAAGCCCTCTTCCCCCATCACGCTCCGTGCGGGACGCTCGCAGATGGCGGTTGAGCAACGAGGAGGCATCAAGTGGTCGACGCAGACCGGACATTTGTCATTGTCGGTGGAGGACTGGCCGGGGCCAAGGCCGCCGAGACCCTGCGCGCCGAGGGGTTCAACGGCCGGGTGATCCTCATCGGCGACGAGCGGGAGCACCCGTACGAACGGCCTCCCCTGTCCAAGGGGTTCCTCTCCGGCAAGGAGGAACGCGACAGCGTCTTCGTCCACGAGCCCGCCTGGTACGCGCAGAACGACGTGGAGCTCCACCTCGGCCAGACCGTCACCGCCATCGACCGCGAGGCCAGGACCGTCCGGCTCGGTGACGGCACCCTCATCGGCTACGACAAGCTGCTGCTCGCCACCGGCTCCGAGCCCCGCCGCCTCGACATCCCCGGCACCGACCTGGCCGGCGTCCACCACCTGCGCCGCCTCGCCCACTCCGAGCGGCTGCGCAACATGCTCAAGGCGCTCGGCCGCGACAACGGCCACCTGGTGATCGCCGGGGCCGGCTGGATCGGCCTGGAGGTCGCCGCCGCGGCGCGCGGATACGGGGCGGAGGTCACCGTCGTCGAGCCCGAGCAGACCCCGTTGCACCAGGTCATCGGCCCCGAGCTCGGCCAGATCTTCACCGATCTGCACGCCGAGCACGGCGTCCGCTTCCACTTCGGCGCCAGGCTCACCGAGATCGCCGGCCAGGACGGCATGGTCCTCGCCGCCCGCACCGACGACGGCGAGGAGCACCCGGCGCACGACGTGCTCGCCGCGATCGGCGCCGCCCCGCGCACCGCGCTCGCCGAGAACGCGGGGCTCGCCCTCGTCGACCGGGCCCACGGCGGCGGGATCGCCGTGGACGCCTCGCTGCGCACCTCCGACCCGGACATCTTCGCCGCCGGTGACGTGGCCGCCACTCCCTTTCCCCTCTGGGGCACTCCGCTGCTCGACACCCGGCTGCGCGTGGAGCACTGGGCCAACGCCCTCAACGGCGGGCCGGCCGCCGCGCGCGCGATGCTGGGCCAGGAGGTCAGCTACGACCGCGTGCCGTACTTCTTCTCCGACCAGTACGACCTGGGCCTGGAGTACTCGGGCTGGGCGCCCCCCGGCTCGTACGACCAGGTGCTGCTCAGGGGCGACGCGGGCAAGCGCGAGTTCATCGCCTTCTGGCTGAAGGAGCGGCGGGTCCTCGCGGGGATGAACGTGAATGTGTGGGACGTCACAGAGGCGATCCAGGGCCTGATCAGGGCAGGAACGAAGGGCCTCCAGGTGGACCCCGACCGGCTCGCGGACCCGTCCGTGCCCCTGGAGGACCTCCTGCCCGACCAGTCCTGACCGTCACCGCGGCCCCGGCCGTGATTCCCGGAGGGGCGACCCCCGGACCCCCCGGCCGGGGGGTCCGTCCATCGCGCCCCGGGAGTGTCCGCCCCGCACCGTAGACTTCACCCGTGGCAGGCAGGATCAACGATGACGACGTGAAGGCGGTCCGGGACGCGGTCCCGATCGACGCCGTCGTGTCCGAGTACCTCCAGCTGCGCAACGCGGGCGGCGGCAACCTCAAGGGCCTCTGCCCGTTCCACGACGAGAAGTCCCCGTCCTTCCAGGTCAGCCCGAGCAAGGGTCTCTTCCACTGCTTCGGCTGCCAGGAAGGCGGCGACACGATCGCCTTCGTCCGGAAGATCGACCACCTGTCGTTCTCCGAGGCCGTCGAGCGCCTGGCCGCCACCGCGGGCATCACCCTGCGCTACGAGGAGGGCGGCTACAACCCCTCCCACCAGCGCGGTGAGCGCATCCGCCTGGTCGAGGCGCACAACATCGCCGCGCAGTTCTACATCGAGCAGCTCGGCACCAGCCCCGAGGCCGAGATCGGCCGCAAGTTCCTCGCCGAGCGCGGCTTCGACCAGGCCGCCGCCGCCCACTTCGACGTCGGCTACAGCCCGGCGGGCTGGGACCACCTCACCCGCTTCCTGCGCGGCAAGGGCTTCAGCGACAAGGAGCTCACCCTCTCCGGGCTCTCCCAGGAGGGCCGCCGCGGCCCCATCGACCGCTTCCGCGGCCGGCTGATGTGGCCGATCCGCGACGTCTCGGGCGAAGTGGTCGGCTTCGGCGCCCGCAAGCTCCGCGACGACGACAACGGCCCCAAGTACCTCAACACCCCCGAGACCGCGATCTACAAGAAGTCGCAGGTCCTGTACGGGATCGACCTGGCCAAGAAGGACATCGCCAAGTCCAGCCGCGCGGTGGTCGTCGAGGGCTACACCGATGTGATGGCCTGTCACCTCGCCGGGGTCACCACCGCCATCGCCACCTGTGGCACGGCCTTCGGCGGCGACCACATCAAGATCCTGCGCCGGCTCCTGATGGACAACGGCTCGGCCCGCGTGATCTTCACCTTCGACGGTGACGCGGCGGGCCAGAAGGCCGCCCTGCGCGCCTTCGAGGACGACCAGAAGTTCGCCGCCGAGACCTACATCGCCATCGCCCCCGACGGCATGGACCCCTGCGACCTGCGGCTGGCCAAGGGCAACGAGGCGGTCGCGGACCTGGTCCAGCCGCGCACCCCGCTCTTCGAGTTCGCGATCCGCCAGATCGTGCAGCGGTACGACCTGGAGACCCCGGCGGGCCGCGCGGCCGCCCTCGACGAGGCCGCCCCGATCGTCGCCCGCATCAAGAACAGCGCCTCCCAGCACGAGGTGGCCGTCCAGCTGGCCGGCATCCTCGGCATCCTGGACACCCAGTTCGTGGTCAAGCGCGTGGGCCAGCTGGCCCGTTGGGCCCGCGACCGGGGCGGCAAGGGCCCGGCCCCGGAGCGCCGCCGCGCGTACGGGGAGGCGCAGGCCCCGTCCGCCGCCCCCTCCGGCCCCGCCCTGAACCTGCGCAGCCCCGCCCACCGCACCGAGCGCGAGCTCCTCAAGCTCGCCCTCCAGTACCCGCACCTGGTCTCCCCGGCCTTCGACGCGTACGGCGTGGACGAGTTCACAGCTCCTCCGTACGCGGCGGTGCGCCAGTGCGTCATGGACGCGGGCGGCGCCACGGACGCCCCCTCCGACTACCTCCCGGCGGTCATGGACTCGGCCCCCAACGACACGGTCCGCGCGCTCGTCACCGAGCTCGCCGTGGAGGCCATCCACGCGCGCGTGGTCGACGAGGCGTACGCGGGCGAGCAGCTGGTCGCCGTCCGCCGCCGGGCCGTCGACCGCCGCCTCCTCGACATCCAGGGCACCCTGGCGCGCCTCGGGCAGAACGGCGACCCGGAGCGACTGGCCGCCGTACAGAACGAGTTGTGGGTCCTCCAGCAGTACGGGCAGGGGCTGCGCAACCGGGGCTCCGAAGCCCTCTGAGGCCGTCGCGGGGGCCCGTCCCGGGCGCCCCGGGACCGCTTGCCCGGCCCGCCCCGGGGTACCCGCACCCGTAACAGCGCGGCGCGAGCCACTGCCGCCCGGGTAACCGACCGGTCACGGACCGGCTTCAAAAAGTCACCGCACGCCCCTCGTGGCGGAGATGTGTCTTACCCCACACTGGGGTGCGGTGCCTGAGTCCTCGGAGCGCGGCCGGCCCACCGAAGGTGGGTACCTCACCCCCGCGGATCCGCTCATCGTGTACGGGACGGACAGCGGCCCGGCCGCCCCCGTCCCGCTGCCGCACGCCCCCGATCCGGCAGCGATCACCCTGGAGGTCGCCCCCGTGCAGACCCAGACCCTGACCGACGACGACGTCATGGCCACCGTGCCCCCGCAGACCCGGGCCGTGCTCCACCCCGAAGCCGAAGCGGCCGCCGTCGAGCTCGTCGACGACGTGGTGGACGTACCGGAGCCGCCCGAAAGGGTGCCCGGACGGGCGGACACCGGCGGCCCGTCATCCGACCTCTTCCGGCAGTACCTGCGTGAGATCGGCCGTATCCCGCTGCTCACCGCCGTCGAGGAGGTCGAGCTCGCCCGCCGGGTGGAAGCCGGCCTGTTCGCCGAGGAGAAGCTCGGCAACACCCCGGATCCCGACTCCCAACTCGCCGTGGACCTCGACAAGTTGGTGGTCATGGGCCGGATGGCCAAGCGCCGCCTGATCGAGGCGAACCTGCGCCTGGTCGTCTCCGTCGCCAAACGCTACGTCGGGCGCGGGCTCACCATGCTCGACCTGGTCCAGGAGGGAAACCTCGGACTGATCCGCGCGGTCGAGAAGTTCGACTACGCGCGCGGCTACAAGTTCTCCACGTACGCGACGTGGTGGATCCGCCAGGCCATGTCCCGCGCGCTGGCCGACCAGGCCCGTACGATCCGCGTCCCCGTCCATGTGGTGGAGCTGATCAACCGGGTCGTCCGGGTCCAGCGCCGGATGCTCCAGGAGCGCGGCTACGAGCCGACGCCGGAGGAAGTGGCCGCACAACTCGACCTGGCGCCCGAGCGCGTGAGCGAGGTGCTGCGGCTCGCCCAGGAGCCGGTGTCGCTGCACGCGCCGGTGGGCGAGGAGGACGACGTCGCGCTCGGCGACCTGATCGAGGACGGCGACGCGGCCTCCCCCGTGGAGTCCGCGGCCTTCCTCCTGCTGCGCGAACACCTGGAGGCGGTGCTGTCCACGCTGGGCGAGCGCGAGCGCAAGGTGGTCCAGCTGCGCTACGGGCTCGCGGACGGGCGCCCGCGCACGCTGGAGGAGATCGGCCGCATCTTCGGCGTCACGCGCGAGCGGATCCGCCAGATCGAGTCGAAGACGCTCAACAAGCTCCGCGACCACGCGTTCGCGGACCAGCTGCGCGGTTACCTGGACTGAGCAGGCGGGGCCGTCGACGGCCCCGCCCCACTGTCAGTCGACCTCTGCCACCGCCTGCGCGAACTGCGCCGCGTACAGCCGCGCGTACGCCCCGTCGGCCGCCAGCAGCTCGTCGTGCGTGCCCTGTTCGACGATGGACCCGTTCTCCATCACGAGGATGACGTCGGCGTCGCGAATCGTGGACAGCCGGTGCGCGATGACGAACGAGGTCCGCCCATGGGCGAGCCGCGCCATCGCCTTCTGGATCAGCACCTCGGTCCGGGTGTCCACCGAACTCGTCGCCTCGTCCAGCACCAGGATCACCGGGTCGGACAGGAACGCCCGGGCTATGGTGATCAACTGCTTCTCGCCCGCGCTCACCCCCGTACCCTCGTCGTCGATCACCGTGTCGTAGCCGTCCGGCAGCGTCCGTACGAACCGGTCCGCGTGGGCGGCCCGCGCCGCCTCCTCGATCTCCTCCCGGGTGACCGGCCGCGACGCCCCGTACGCGATGTTGTCCGCGATGGTGCCGCCGAACAGCCAGGTGTCCTGGAGCACCATGCCGATGCCCGAGCGCAGCTCCTCGCGCGACATCCGGGCCGCGTCCACCCCGTCCAGGGTGATCCGCCCGTCCGTCACGTCGTAGAACCGCATCAGCAGGTTGACCAGCGTGGTCTTGCCCGCGCCGGTCGGGCCGACGATCGCGACCGTCTGGCCCGGCTCGACCTTCAGCGACAGGTCGTCGATGAGCGGCTTCTGCGGGTCGTAGCGGAACGCCACCTTCTCCAGCGTCACCGCGCCGCGCCGCTCCACCGGCCGCTCGGCCGACTTCGCGTCCGGCTCCGGCGCCTGCTCGTCCGCGTCGAGCAGTTCGAAGATCCGCTCGGCGGAGGCGACCCCCGACTGCACCAGGTTCGCCATCGAGGCGACCTGCGTGAGCGGCATCGAGAACTGCCGCGAGTACTGGATGAACGCCTGCACATCGCCGATCGACAGCGCGCCGGAGGCGACCCGAAGCCCGCCGACGACCGCGACCATCACATAGTTCAGGTTCGAGATGAACATCATCAGCGGCTGCATCACACCGCTGTTGAACTGCGCCTTGAACCCGGCCTCGTACAGCGCCTCGTTCTGCTCGTCGAACTGCCGCGCCGACTCCTCCTGGCGCCCGAAGACCTTCACCAGGGTGTGCCCGGTGTACATCTCCTCCACGTGCGCGTTGAGCCGGCCCGTGGTCTTCCACTGCTGCACGAACTGCGGCTGCGACCGCTTGCCGATCTTCGTCGCGACGACCACCGACAGCGGTACGGTCGCCAGCGCCACCAGGGCGAGCAGCGGCGAGATCCAGAACATCATCGCGAGCACGCCGACGATGGTCAGCAACGAGTTGATGAGCTGGCCCATCGTCTGCTGCATCGTCTGCGAGATGTTGTCGATGTCGTTGGTCGCGCGGCTGAGCACCTCGCCGCGCTTGGCGCGGTCGAAGTACGACAGCGGCAGCCGCGACAGCTTCGCCTGCACCTGCTCGCGCATCCGGAACACCGTGCGGTTGATCGCCCGGTTGGAGAGCCGGGTCGCCACCAGCATCATCAGCCCCGCGCCCACGTACACCGCGAGCGCGAAGAGCAGCACGCTGCCGACCGAGCCGAAGTCGATGCCGTGGCCGGGGGTGAAGTCCACCCCGGAGAGCATGTCGGCGAGCCCGCCGTCGCCCTTCTCGCGCAGCCGGTCGAGGGCCTGCTCCTTGGTCGTCCCGTCCGGCATCTGCCGGCCGACGACGCCCGCGAAGACCAGGTCGGTCGCCTTGCCGAGGATCTTCGGCCCGACCACCGACAGCGCCACGCTGAGCACCGCGGCGACGACCATCACATAGAGCGTGCCCTTCTCCGGGGCGAGTTGCCGCAGCAGCCGCTTCGAGGAGCCCTTGAAGTCCATCGAGCGTTTGCCGTCGCCCTGGCCCATCATCCGGGCCATGTTTCCGCTCATGCCGCCTCGGCCTCCGTCAGCTGGGAGAGCACGATCTCCCGGTACGTCTCGTTCTGGGCCATCAGTTCGTGGTGGCGGCCGGTGCCGACGACCCGGCCCTCGTCCAGGACGACGATCCGGTCGGCGTCGCGGATCGTGGAGACCCGCTGGGCCACGATCACGACGGTCGCCTCCCGCGTCTCGTGCAGCAGCGCCGCCCGCAGGGCCGCGTCCGTCGCGTAGTCGAGCGCCGAGAACGAGTCGTCGAAGAGGTAGATCTCCGGGCGCTGCACCAGGGTCCGCGCGATCGCGAGCCGCTGGCGCTGGCCGCCGGAGACGTTGGTGCCGCCCTGCGCGATCGGCGCGTTGAGCCCGCCCTCCAGCTTGGAGACGAACTCCTTGGCCTGGGCGACCTCCAGGGCGTGCCACAGGTCGTCGTCGGTGGCGTCGGGATTGCCGTAGCGCAGATTGGTCGCGACCGTCCCGGAGAACAGATACGGCTTCTGCGGCACCATCGACACGGTCTTGGCGAGCAGTACGGGATCGATGCCGCGCACGTCCTCGCCGTCGACCAGGACCGTGCCGTCCGTCACGTCGAACAGCCGCGGTACGAGCCCGAGCAGCGTCGACTTGCCGCTGCCCGTCGACCCGATGATCGCGGTGGTCTCGCCGGGGCGGGCCACCAGGTCCACCCCGTTCAGGACGGACTCCTCGGCGCCCGGGTAGGTGAAGTCGGCGCCGCGGACCTCCAGATGGCCGCTGCGGCGCAGCTCGCGCACCGGCGAGAGCGGCGGGACCACACTGGTGTCGGTGGAGAGGACCTCCTCGATGCGCTCGGCGCAGACCTCGGCGCGCGGCACCATCATGAACATGAACGTGGCCATCATCACGGCCATCACGATCTGCATCAGATACGTGAGGAACGCGGTGAGCTGGCCGATCTGCAGGGAGCCGCTGTCGATCCGGTGGGCGCCGAACCACACCACGGCCACGGAGGAGACGTTGACCACCGTCATGACCGTGGGGAACATCAGCGCCATCAGCCGGCCGGTGCCCAGGGAGACGTCCGTCAGCTCGGTGTTGGCGCCCTTGAAGCGGTTCTTCTCGTAGTCGTCCTTCACGAACGCCCTGATCACACGGTTGCCGGTGATCTGCTCGCGCAGCACGCGGTTCACCGTGTCCAGGCGGGTCTGCATGGTGCGGAACAGCGGCCGCATCCTGCGCACGATCAGCGAGACGCAGATGCCCAGCACCGGCACCACGGCGAGCAGCACCGCCGACAGCGGCACGTCCTGGCCGAGGGCCATGATGATGCCGCCGAAGCACATGATGGGCGCGGACACCATCAGCGTGAACGACATCAGCGTCAGCATCTGGACCTGCTGCACGTCGTTGGTGGTCCGGGTGATCAGGGTCGGCGCCCCGAAGTGGCCCACCTCGCGCGCGGAGAACGACTGGACGCGCCCGAAGACGGCCGCCCGCATGTCCCGGCCCACGGCGGACGCGGTGCGTGCGCCGAAGTAGACGGCGCCGACGTTGCAGACCACCTGGACCAGGCTGACGGCGATCATGATGCCGCCGAACTCCAGGATGTAGCCGGTGTCCCCGCTGACGACACCGTTGTCGATGATGTCGGCGTTCAGGGTCGGCAGATAGAGGGTCGCGCAGGTCTGGAGCAGCTGCAGCAGCACCAGGAGCGCGATGGGTTTCTTGTACGGAACCAGATGGGTCCGCAGGAGTCGTATGAGCACGTGGAGGCTCTCCGGGTCGGCAAGATCGAGGGGTTCGACCCCCATCTTGCGACACTCCACCCCTGGAACCTCAAGCAATTAAGCCAAGGGCGAGTCAAAAGGATGAGTCAAGGGCGGACCTCCGGCGTAGTCAAGACAACACGCCGGATATCACCCCGTACGGCTGATTCTCCGCCTCCGCTGACCGGAAGCGCCGCCTCAGGTCCCCGTCCGGAAGCGCCGCCTCAGGTCCCCGTGTCGAACTCAGGCTCCCGTGTCGAACGCGCCCGGGTGGATCTCGTCGCGCGTCGCGATGTACTGCTGGCGCACCGCCTGCCCCACGGGCAGCTCCTCGCCCGGCTCGAAGACCTGCGCGGCCGCGCCCTGCCAGGCCGGCGGGGTGTGCGCGGCGAGGGTGCCCTGCGAGACGCCGAGCGCCCAGGCCGCCTGCCGGGCCGCGCCGAGCGCCGCGTACTCGGCGGGCTGCGGCACGACCACCTGCGTGCCCAGGATCGCGGGCGCCGCCGCCTGCACGGCGGGCAGTTCGGCCGCCGCCCCGAGCAGGAAGACCCGCCGCACCTCGACCCCGCGCAGCCGCAGCACGTCGAGGGCGTCCGCCAGCGAGCAGAGCATGCCCTCGAAGGCGGCCCGCGCCAGGTGCTCGGGCTTCATCGACTCGCGCCGCAGCCCCGCCAGCGTGCCGGCCGCGTGCGGCAGCCTGGGCGTGCGCTCGCCCTCCAGATACGGCAGCAGAACGAGCCCGCAGGCGCCCGGAGTGGACTTCAGGGCAAGGGCGGAGAGCTCCTCCAGACTCTCGGTGCCGAGCATCTCCGCCGTGCCGCGCAGCGTCCGTACCGCGTTGCTCGTATGCACGACCGGCAGATGGCGGCCGGTGGCGTCGGCGAACGACGTAATCATCCCGGCCGGGTCGGCCAGCGCCTCGTGGTGCACGGCCATGACGGAACCCGACGCCCCGAGCGAGACGACCGCGTCGCCCGGCCCGACACCGAGCCCGAACGCGGCGGCCATGGTCTCGCCGGTGCCGGCCGAGATCAGCAGCCCCTCGGGGGTGGTCCCGGCCGCGTCGGAGGGGCCGAGCACCTCGGGGAGCGCGACGTGGTGGCCGAGCGCGAGCTCGACGAGGTCGGGGCGGTAGAAGCCGGTCGCGGCCGACCAGTAGCCGGTGCCGGAGGCGGCGCCCCGGTCTGTGGTGCGGCGGGCCGGACGGCCGAGCAGCTGCCACACCAGCCAGTCGTGCGCCTGCACGATCGCGGCGGTGCGCTGGGCGGACTCCGGTTCGGTACGGGCCAGCCAGCGCAGCTTCGCCACGGCCTGGGCGGCCTGCGGCACAGAGCCGACGGCCTTGGCCCACGCCTCGCGCCCGCCGAGCGCGTCGGTCAGATCCGCCGCACCGGCCTGGGCGCGCTTGTCGTTGCCGGTCAGCGCCGCCCGTACGAGAGCGCCCTGCCCGTCGAGTGCGATCAGCGCGTGCTGCTGGGCGGCCACGCCGATGGCCTGCACACCTTCGAGCAGCCCGCCCGCCGCGGCCTCGCCGAGCGAGAGCAGCCAGGCCTGCGGATCGACCTCGGTGGCCTTCGGGTCGACGGGATGCGGGGCGTACCCCTGCCGCAGCACGGCACCGGTGTCGGTGTCGCAGACGACGATGCGTGTGAAGGCGGAAGAGCTGTCCAGCCCGGCGACTATCCCCATGCGCACGATTCTGCATCACGCCGGGGGCCACCGGGGCCCCGCGGCGGTCAGGTCTTACCGGCGGGCGGCGTCCGTCAGGTGTTGCTGGTGCCCCAGTCGTCCTCTGCGGAGCCCTGGCCGCGCTCGCGCAGCGCCCGCACCCGCTTGGCGACCGACTCCGGCACGCCGTCCCCGACCTTCTCGGACACCTTCTCGCTCACCGCGTGGAACGCCTTGCCCGCGTACGCGCGGCCGTTCTGCGCGGCCGACTCCGCGGTGTTGCGGACCGCCGGGTTCTGGGCGACCTGCCGGGCGGACTTCTTCAACTGCTCGTACCGCTCGCGTCCGGCCCGGGTCCCGAGCACGTACCCGACGACGAGTCCGACGGCGAACGTGAGCCGGTAGCGCATGGCGGTCACCCTTCTGTGGCGTCTGTCTGACGTCGCTGTGGCGTCGTGTGCTGCGCCTACCCGCGCAGCCCCGTGATCACCCGGGGCGGAACCGATTGGCGGAGCACCCCCCTGCTTGCGCTAATGTATGTGTCGCAGCGAGCGCACGCCGCCCGGGGACACCCGGGGTAGGTACGTTCGATGCAACGAGACATTCCCCTGTAGCTCAATTGGCAGAGCAGCCGGCTGTTAACCGGCAGGTTACTGGTTCGAGTCCAGTCGGGGGAGCTCGGTCTCCTGTAGCTCAATTGGCAGAGCAGCCGGCTGTTAACCGGCAGGTTACTGGTTCGAGTCCAGTCGGGAGAGCAGTGAAAAAGGACCCCTTGAGGGTCCTTTTTCATGCCCGGGGGAACCGGGCGGGCCGCGACGGGGTCCTGGTGGTCGTGCGTTGCCGACCATCCGAGGCAGGAGATCGTATGAGCGGCTATGCTGCGGCAGACGGCGCGCACAAATGTGCGCGACGCGCCGTTAGGGGCGGTAGCTCAGCCGGTTAGAGCAGCGGACTCATAATCCGTCGGCCGTGGGTTCGAGTCCCACCCGCCCCACCGAGAGGTGTTCCTGCAGGAACGTTTCAGACAGGCGCGACCAGGATGCCCCCGGGGGCGTCGTACTCCACGTACGACACACCGGGGGCATCGTGGCACCCACCCGGTCGGAGTGACGGCGGAGGGGGGGCCGGGCGGGGCCCGGGGGAGCGGGAGGCGCGGCCGGTGTGGGGCGCGGCGCCGCGGGGGCAGGGGCTTTCTTCGGGGGTCCGGGGTCCGGGGTCCTGGGCTTTTGGGGCGCATTTCCCGTAATTGCGATACGCCGTGGTGCGCCGCGCTGTCTCCTGGGCGCCGTTAATTCTCGATTCCGGGTTCGTGCACGTGTATGTGTGCGTGTAGGTGTACGTGCACGTGTGCGTGTGCGTGTGCGGGAGAGATGGGCCGGGAGTGAATTGAATTCCCCCGCATTCCGATCCTGCCCCGGGGGCGGCGGCCGGGGGCGGCGGCCGCCCGGGGTGATGCCCGCGGGCGCGGCGGGGCCGTGGCTGCGGGCGGGCGTGGGGGCCTGGGGGGCGTGGCTGGGCCGGTGGGGCGCGGGGGCGTGGCTGCGGCCGGGGGCGCCGACGGGCCGCGCCGGGGGCGGCCCCCTCGGCGCCGTGGCGCATTCCTTTCGCCTCTTTCGTTGAATTGTCAAGCCCTGTGTTCAACCGCGGAGTTCCCGCGATTGAACGTCTGATCAGCCGCCCGGGCTTGTCCGGAGGTGATTCGGTCCGGGAGATTGACCGCATCACGAATCGCAAAGGGGAGGCACCTGGTGAGCACGGAAGAACCGCAGGGCGGCGAGGTCTACACGGCGGGCAGTGCCAACTTCGATCCGCTGTACGCGGGGAAGGTGCGGACGGAGGGCCTGGGCATGAAGTTCGACTTCGCGCCCTGGAACATCCCCGAGCCGCAGCCGGTCGTGGTGGCCCTGGAGGCGTCCGGCGCGTTCCGTGGGAAGGTGCTGGACGCGGGGTGCGGCACCGGACAGAACTCGCTGCACCTGACGAGCCGCGGCCACCGCGTCACCGGCCTCGACTTCTCGCCCTCCGCGATCGAGCAGGCGCAGGAGCGGGCGCGGGAGCGCGGGGCCGATGTGACGTTCGCCGTGTCGGACGCGACCGCCTTCGAGGGCGTCGAGGGCGGCTACGAGACGGTCCTCGACTACGGGCTCTACCACGTCCTCACCGACGAGCAGCGGCGCAAGTACGCGGCCGCGCTGCACCGGGTGACCGCGCCGGGCGCCCGGCTGCACCTGTTCGCCTTCGCGGAGTCCGAGCTGGTCGGGCTGCCGCCGCAGCAGCTGCGTGTCAGCAAGGACAACTTCCGCGTCAACCTGGAGGGCACGTGGCGCATCCTCGCGATCGAGGACAGCCTGTGCACGACCAACCACACGCGTGAGTACTTCGAGAAGCAGCGGGCCGAGACGGGTGGGACGCTGCCGTTCGACCCGAACGCGTTCGATGTCGACGCGAAGGGGCGCATCGTCTATCCGATGTCGTATGTGCACGCGGAGCGGATCTGACGGTTGATTTCCCCCACCCCGCCCGTTCCCTTAACCCTCCGGGGGCGGGTGGGGGTGAAGGTGGTTTCCCGGGGGCTCCGCCCCCGGACCCC
>NZ_JBHWUR010000115.1:0-23702 GCF_042737755.1 Streptomyces sp. NPDC059994 | reverse complement strand
GGATTTTTCCGGGGGCCCGGCCCTTTTTCGCCCCCACCCCGCCCCTTCCCGAGACCCTCCGGGGGTGGGTGGGGGATGAGGCGGCCCTCCCGGGGGCTGCGCCTCCGGACCTCCGGGTGGGGCTGTGCCTCTGGGTCTCCGGGCGGGCTGTGCCTCCGGACCTCCGGGTGGGGCTGCGCCCCTGCACCCGCTTGCGGGGCCTGCGGCCCCTGCACCCCGCTTCGGGGCTGCACCCCGGCCCCCCGGCGCGGGGGTGGGCGGGTTACCTGGGCTCCGCGCCCGGCCCTCTTTCGGCTGCGCGCCGTCTGTGGCTGGTCGCGCGTTCCCCGCTCCGCTGAAGGGGCCCGCACCTCACACGCCGGAGGGGCTGGAGATGCCTAAGGGGCGCGGGGAACTGCGCGACCAGCCCCCACCGGCCCGCAGACAGACCGGCACCCGGGCGAAGCCCCCGGCCGCCCGCCCGAGGGCTTTCGGGAAGGGGCGGGGTGGGGCAAAAACAAAGCGGCCCGCCCCCCGGTGTCTCCAGGGGGCGGGCCGCTCCAGCGTCGGCCGGAGGTTACGCCTTGCGCAGGCGGAACGTCAGCGACAAGGACTCGTCCGTGAACGGAGCGCCGTACGACGCGTCCGCCGCCGCCGACGCGAAGTCGACCGCCAGGACCTCCTCCGCGACGAGGCCCGCGTGGGCGGACAGCGCCGAGACGACCTCCGCGTCCGAGGACTCCCACCGCACCGCGATCCGGTCCGCCACATCCAGCCCGCTGTTCTTGCGAGCCTCCTGGATCAGCCGGATCGCGTCACGGGCCAGGCCCGCCAGCCGCAGCTCCGGTGTGATCTCCAGGTCGAGCGCGACCGTCGCGCCGGAGTCGGACGCCACCGACCACCCCTCACGCGGGGTCTCCGTGATGATCACCTCGTCCGGAGCGAGGGAGACCGGCTCGCCGTTGACCGACACCTCCGCCGTCCCGGTGTCGCGCAGGGACGCGGACAGCGCCGCCGCGTCCGCCGCCGCGACCGCCTTGGCCACGTCCTGGACGCCCTTGCCGAACCGCTTGCCCAGCGCCCGGAAGTTGGCCTTGGCCGTCGTGTCGACCAGGGAGCCGCCGACCTCGGACAGGGACGCCAGGGACGAGACGTTCAGTTCCTCCGTGATCTGCGCGTGCAGCTCCGGCGAGAGCGACTCGAAGCCCGCCACGGCCACCAGCGCGCGCGAGAGCGGCTGGCGCGTCTTGACGCCCGACTCCGCGCGGGTGGCGCGGCCCAGCTCCACCAGGCGGCGCACGAGCAGCATCTGCTGCGACAGCGTCGGGTCGATCGCCGACGCGTCCGCCTTCGGCCACGACGACAGGTGCACCGACTCCGGCGCGTCCGGCGTCACCGGCACCACCATGTCCTGCCACACCCGCTCGGTGATGAACGGGGTCAGCGGGGCCAGCAGCCGCGTGACCGTCTCCACCACGTCGTGCAGCGTGCGCAGCGCCGCCTTGTCGCCCTGCCAGAACCGGCGCCGCGAACGGCGCACGTACCAGTTGGACAGGTCGTCCACGAACGCCGACAGGAGCTTGCCCGCGCGCTGCGTGTCGTACGCCTCCAGCGCCTGCGTGACCTGGTCGACCAGCGTGTTCAGCTCGCTCAGCAGCCAGCGGTCCAGGACCGTGCGGTCGGCCGGGGCCGGGTCGGCCGCGCTGGGCGCCCAGTCGGACGTGCGCGCGTACAGGGCCTGGAAGGCCACCGTGTTCCAGTACGTGAGGAGCGTCTTGCGGACGACCTCCTGAATGGTGCCGTGGCCCACCCGGCGCGCGGCCCACGGGGAGCCGCCGGCCGCCATGAACCAGCGCACCGCGTCCGCGCCGTGCTGGTCCATGAGCGGGATCGGCTGCAGGATGTTGCCGAGGTGCTTGGACATCTTGCGGCCGTCCTCGGCGAGGATGTGGCCGAGGCAGACCACGTTCTCGTACGACGACTTGTCGAAGACCAGGGTGCCGACCGCCATCAGCGTGTAGAACCAGCCACGGGTCTGGTCGATGGCCTCGCTGATGAACTGCGCCGGGTAGCGGCTCTCGAACAGTTCCTTGTTCTTGTACGGGTAGCCCCACTGCGCGAACGGCATCGAGCCCGAGTCGTACCAGGCGTCGATCACCTCGGGGACGCGGACCGCCGTGTGCGAGCAGCCCTCGGCCGTGCAGGTGAAGGTGACGTCGTCGATGTACGGGCGGTGCGGGTCGAGGTCCGTCTGGTCGGTGCCGGACAGCTCGCTCAGCTCGGCGCGCGAGCCGACGCAGGTCAGATGGTCGTCCTCGCAGCGCCAGATCGGCAGCGGGGTGCCCCAGTAGCGGTTGCGGGAGAGCGCCCAGTCGATGTTGTTGTTCAGCCAGTCGCCGAAGCGGCCCTGCTTGACCGAGTCCGGGAACCAGTTGGTCTTCTCGTTCTCCCGCAGCATCGCGTCCTTGACGGCGGTGGTGCGGATGTACCAGGACGGCTGCGCGTAGTAGAGCAGCGCGGTGTGGCAGCGCCAGCAGTGCGGGTAGCTGTGCTCGTACGGGACGTGGCGGAAGAGGAGGCCGCGCTCCTTGAGGTCCTCGGTCAGCTTCTCGTCGGCCTTCTTGAAGAAGATGCCGCCGACGAGCGGGACGTCCTCCTCGAAGGTGCCGTCGGGGCGGACCGGGTTCACCACCGGCAGGCCGTACGCCTTGCAGACCAGGAGGTCGTCGGCGCCGAAGGCGGGGGACTGGTGGACCAGACCCGTACCGTCCTCGGTCGTGACGTACTCCGCGTTGACCACGTAATGGGCCGGGGCGGGGAACTCGATCAGCTCGAAGGGGCGCTGATAGGTCCAGCGCTCCATCTCGGCGCCCGTGAAGGTCTGCCCGGTGGCCTCCCAGCCCTCGCCGAGTGCCTTCTCAAGCAACGGCTGGGCGACGACCAGCTTCTCTGCGTCCTCGCCGCCGGTACGGCGGGCGACGACGTAGGTGACCTCGGGGTGGGCGGCCACGGCGGTGTTGGAGACCAGCGTCCACGGCGTGGTCGTCCACACCAGGAGCGCGGCCTCGCCCGCGAGGGGGCCGCCGGTCAGCGGGAAGCGGACGAAGACCGAGGGGTCGACGACCGTCTCGTACCCCTGCGCCAGCTCGTGGTCGGACAGGCCGGTGCCGCAGCGCGGGCACCAGGGGGCGACGCGGTGGTCCTGGGTGAGCAGGCCCTTGTTGAAGATCTCCTTCAGGGACCACCACACGGACTCGACGTACTGCGGGTCCATGGTGCGGTACGCGTCGTCCAGGTCGACCCAGTAGCCCATCCGGGTCGTGAGCTCGGCGAAGGCGTCGGTGTGGCGGGTCACGGACTCGCGGCACTTGGCGTTGAACTCGGCGATGCCGTACGCCTCGATGTCCTTCTTGCCGTTGAAGCCGAGCTCCTTCTCGACGGCGAGCTCGACGGGCAGGCCGTGGCAGTCCCAGCCGGCCTTGCGGGCCACGTGGTAGCCCTGCATGGTCCGGAAGCGGGGGAAGACGTCCTTGAAGACGCGGGCCTCGATGTGGTGGGCACCGGGCATGCCGTTGGCGGTCGGGGGGCCCTCATAGAAGACCCACTCGGGGCGGCCCTCGGACTGTTCGAGACTCTTGGCGAAGACCTTCGCCTCGCGCCAGAAGTCGAGCACGGCGTGCTCCAGCGCGGGCAGGTCGACCTGGGCGGGCACCTGGCGGTACTGCGACATCCGTTCATCCTCCGGCGGATCGTCGTACGTTTCCGTCGGAGGGACGAGAGCCCCGGCCGTCCTACGGCCCCGCGCTCCCGCGGTACCACCCTCCTTGGCGGTGTGCGGAACACCGCCCCCTCATTGGGGTCGCGAAGCCGGTTCTACTCGCACCCGGGGGTGCTTTCTTCCGGCGGCTCCGGGGTGATCTTCACATCGCGCTCGCCTCCGGGCTCCCACCGTCCCCGGATCGCTCTTGGCTGCGTACGACGCTACTCGTCCCATTCACGCCTCTCGCTGCGCCCAGTGTACGGGCCCGCACCGACAGCGGCCGACCGGTTTTCGGCGCGGCCGGGCCGGAGGCCTGCGGGGCGGCCCCCACACGTGCGTACATGACCCGAATGGGCATACGTGGTCCGGCGGAGTCCGGCGCCGCCCGTGTGGCGGATTACGGGCCGGAGAGCTGGGCACAACGGATGCAGGTTCGTCTCCGGGCACGTCGTGCGGGGCCGGACCGGCGGCGTGCCCCGTTGCCGCGGGCCTGGGGTCGATTTATCGTCCCAGCACGATTCGCGAGCAAGATCACAATATGTGAAGGGGCCGCGGCCATGGTGGCGAAGAAGACCGCGTTGGCGTCCGAGGCCGCGGTGAAGAGGGCCGCTACGGAGGACTCGTCCGGGAAGAAGACTGCGGCCAAGAAGGAGGCGGCCCCGAGGAAATCGGCGGCCAAGAAGGCACCGGCCAAGAAGGCACCGGCCAGGAAGGCTGCCACCAAGGAGGCTGCCACCAAGGAGGCTGCCACCAAGGAGGCTGCGACCAAAGAGGCCGCCGCCAGGAAGGCCACGCCGAAAAAGGCCGTTGCCAAGAAGGCTGCGGCTGAAGAGGCGGGGGCCAAGAAAGCCGTTGCCAAGAAAGCCGTTGCCAAGAAGGCTCCGGTCAAGAAGGCCGTGGCTGAGAAGGGCGCTGCCAAGAAAGCCGTGGCCGAGGAGGCTGCTGTGGAAAAGGCGGCTCCGGCCACCAAGGCTGCCGCCAGGAAGACGGCGTCCGCCAAGAAAGCGGTATCGGACGAGGCTGCCGGCCCGGCAGCGAGGAAGGCCGCCACGGCGGCCAAGGGGGCGGCCGAGGCCGCGGAGCAGAGGGGAGCCAAGCAGGTGGTAGCCAAGAACACGGCCGGCGAAGCGGCGGCCAGGAAGTCCACGGCGGCGGCGTCGGCCGTGCCCAAGGCCCGTACCGTCGTCGCCGGGGTGCCCGGCGAGCTGCCGGTACGGCCCGGGGAGGACCCGTGGACGCCCGCCGAGGTCGCCGAGGCGCGCACCGGGCTGACCCGTGAGGTCCTGCGGCTGCGGGCCGAGATCGAGGCCTCGGAGACCGCCCTGAGCGGCCTGATGCGGGACTCCGGGGACGGCGCGGGCGACGACGACGCCGACACCGGGACCAAGAACATCACCCGCGAACACGAGATGGCGCTCGCCGCCATCTCGCGCGAGATGCTGGAGCAGACCGAGCGGGCGCTGGAGCGGCTCGACGCCGGTACGTACGGCTACTGCGAGGTCTGCGGCAATCCCATCGGCAAGGCGCGGATGCAGGCCTTCCCGCGCGCGACCCTCTGCGTGGAGGACAAGCAGAAGCAGGAACGCCGAGGCTGACTCCGTACGCGTGTGTCGTACTCTCGTCCTCAGTCAGGTACCTAGGGTTGAGGGACTCACGTGGCAGAGGCGGAGCGCATCATCGGTACGCCGGACGGAGAAGGGCCCGACGAGGCCGCGGCTCCCGACGAGCGGCCCAAGGGCGGGCGCAGGATCGCCGTGCTGTTCGCGGTGGCGCTCTTCGCGTACCTGCTCGACCTCGGCAGCAAGATGCTCGTGGTGGCCAGGCTGGAGCACCACGAGCCGATCCAGATCGTCGGAGACCTGCTGGAGCTCAACGCGATCCGCAACCCGGGCGCCGCGTTCGGCATGGGCGAGGCCTTCACCGTGATCTTCACGGTGATCGCGGCGACGGTCATCGCGGTGATCTTCCGGCTGGCCCGCAAGCTCTACAGCCTGCCGTGGGCGATCGCGCTCGGCCTGCTGCTCGGCGGCGCGCTCGGCAACCTCACCGACCGCATCTTCCGCTCCCCGGGCGTCTTCGAGGGCGCGGTGGTCGACTTCATCGCGCCGGCCCACTTCGCGGTCTTCAACCTGGCCGACTCCGCGATCGTCTGCGGCGGTTTCCTGATCGTGATCCTCTCTTTCCGGGGCCTGGACCCGGACGGAACGGTCCACAAGGACTGAGCCGTACCCCGGTCGGGCGGGTGTTGTCGGTGCGACAAGGCATACTCGACGGGTGAGTACGTTTCCCGAGATCCGCACCTTGCCCGTTCCCGACGGTCTGGAGGGCGAGCGCGTCGACGCCGCCATCTCCCGCATGTTCGGGTTCTCCCGTACGAAGGCCGCTGAGCTCGCCGCGGCGGGGAAGGTCCAGGTCGACGGCTCGGTGGTAGGCAAGTCCGAGCGGGTCAGCGGGGGCGCGTGGCTGGAGGTCGAGATGCCCCAGGCGCCCGCGCCGGTGCAGATCGTGGCCGAGCCGGTCGAGGGCATGGAGATCGTGCACGACGACGACGACATCGTCGTGATCGTGAAGCCGGTCGGCGTCGCCGCCCACCCGAGCCCGGGCTGGACGGGGACCACGGTCATCGGCGGCCTCGCGGCGGCCGGGTACCGGATCTCCACCTCCGGCGCCGCCGAGCGCCAGGGCATCGTCCACCGCCTCGACGTCGGCACCTCCGGCCTGATGGTCGTCGCCAAGTCGGAGCGGGCGTACACGTATCTGAAGCAGCAGTTCCGCGAGCGCGTCGTGGACAAGCGCTACCACGCCCTGGTGCAGGGCCACCCGGACCCGATGAGCGGCACCATCGACGCCCCCATCGGCCGCCACCCCAACCACGACTACAAGTGGGCGGTCACGGCCGAGGGCAAGCCGTCGGTGACGCACTACGACCTGATCGAGGCGTTCCGGGCGGCCTCGCTGCTCGACATCAAGCTGGAGACGGGCCGCACCCACCAGATCCGCGTGCACATGTCCGCCCACCGCCACCCGTGCGTGGGCGACCTGACGTACGGCGCGGACCCCACCATCGCCAAGCGCCTCGGCCTGACCCGGCAGTGGCTGCACGCGGTGCGCCTCGGCTTCGAGCACCCGTCGGACGGCGGCTGGGTCGAGTTCGAGAGCGGCTACCCGGACGACCTCCAGAACGCGCTGGATGTGATCCGGGCGGAGAGCGAGTGACAGCGGTGCTGGTCCGCCCACGCGGCGGAGCAGCACCTGTCACGGCCCCGCGTCCCTCTAGTGGTGTGGGCCACTTTGCCCCCGGCTAGGGGTATTTGGGCGGGCCGCGTGGCAGGCTGGGGGTCTTGATCGCCTCGCCGCCCGGAGGGCATCCGTGGATCAGCTGGCCCTGCTGTTCGTGCTTCTGCTCGGAGCGGTGGTCACCGTTCCGGTCGGGGACCGGCTCGGGCTGCCCGCGCCGGTCCTGATGACGCTCCTCGGTGGGGTCCTCGCCCTGCTGCCGTTCGTCCCGAACGTCGCCGTGCCGCCGGACTTCATCCTGCCGCTCGTTCTGCCGCCGCTCCTCTACGCCTCCGTCCAGCGCACCTCCTGGCGGCAGTTCGCCGCCAACGTCCGGCCGATCCTGCTGCTCGCGGTGGCCCTGGTGTTCGTCACCACGGCGGCCGTGGCGGCCGTCGCCCACGCCATCGTGCCCGGACTGCCGATCGCCGCCGCCGTCGCCCTCGGCGCCCTCGTGGCGCCTCCCGACCCGGTCGCCGCCACCGCCGTCGCGGGCTCGCTCGGGCTGCCCCGCCGACTGGTGTCGATCCTGGAGGGCGAGGGGCTGTTCAACGACGTCACCGCGATCGTGCTCTACCACGTGGCGATCGCGGCGGCGGTCAGCGGCGACTTCTCCTGGCCGGGCGCGGTGGGCGAGCTGGTGCTCTCCGCCGTGGTGGCGGTCGTGGTCGGTCTCGTCCTCGGCTGGACCGCCAACAAGCTGATGGGCCTGCTCGACGACGCCACGCTCCAGATCGGCCTCACCCTGCTCGTGCCGTTCGTCGGCTATGTGCTGGCCGAGGAGTTCGGCGGCTCCGGGGTGCTCGCCGTGCTCACCCTCGCGCTGTTCCTGGCCGAGCACGCGGTGGACGCCGACGACGTCCAGGGGCGCCTCGCCGGGGCCACGTTCTGGCAGATCGTCGACACCCTGGTGACGGGGATCGCGTTCGGGCTCATCGGCCTCGAACTGCACAACGTGTTCGGCACCGCGACCGGCCGCGTGGGCGAGATGGCGGGCTGGGGCGCGGTCGTGGTCGGGGTCGTGGTGGGCGTACGGCTGGTGTGGCTGCTGCCCGCGACCTGGCTCGCCAAGCGGCTGCACACACTGCGGGACTACAACGAGGAGATCCCCACGACCTGGCGGGAGACGATCGTCATGTGGTGGGCGGGGATGCGCGGGGTGGCCTCGGTCGCGCTCGCCCTCGCGATCCCGTTCAGGACCGAGGACGGCTCGCCCTTCCCCGCGCGCGACGAGATCGTCTTCGTCGCGTTCTGCGTGATCATGGTGACGCTGGTGCTCCAGGGCCTGACCCTGCCGTCCCTGGTGCGGCGGCTCGGCGTACAGGCCGACACCGACGCCGAGCGGGCGCTGGAGCGGGAGCTCGCGATCCGCGCGGCGAAGGCGGCGAAGCGGCGGCTGCGGGAGATCGAGGACGTGGAGGAGCTGCCCGAGGAGGTCATGGAGCAGCTCCTGCGGCGGGCGTACGACGTGGGGGCGCGCATCAGCCCGGACATGGTCGACGTGGAGCGGCGGGAGGCGTACGCGAAGCGGGTGGAGCGGCTGCGGACGATCCAGCGGATCCAGCGGGAGATGATGTCGGCGGCGCGCCACGAGGTGCTCTCTGCACGCAGCGAGGCGGGCGCGGACCCGGAGATCGTCGACCGGGTCCTGCGCCAGCTGGACATACGCAGCCTGCGGTGACCCCACCCCGCCCCACCCCGCCCCGTCCCGTCCCGCTGTGACATGTGCGGCTCCGCCGCGTGGCCTCCGGGAGTGGGCGGGGGAGGAGGGTTACCCGGGGGCTTCGCCCCCGGATCCCCGAGCGGGGCCTGCGGCCCCCGCATCCCGCTTGCGGGGCCGCACCCCGCCCCCGCTATTCCCGCTCCGTATTGATCCGCGGCAGCGCCGCCGGGTGGTGGTCGTGGAGCCAGGCCACCATCTCCTCGCGGACCGCGCAGCGGACCGTCCAGATGTCGCCCGCGTCCTTCGCGGTGACCGTCGCGCGCACCACGATCGTCGACGGGGTGGTGTCGGTGACCGCGAGGCCGCTCTCGCGGCCGTCCCACGCCGGGCACTCCCGCAGGATGTCGGCCAGCTTCTCGCGCATCAGCGCCACCGGGGCCGCGTGGTCCAGGTGGAAGAAGACCGTGCCGGTCATCTGGACACCGCCGCGCGACCAGTTCTCGAACGGCTTGCTGGTGAAGTACGACACCGGCATCGTCAGCCGCCGCTCGTCCCAGGTGCGCACCGCGAGATAGGTCAGCGTGATCTCCTCGATGACGCCCCACTCGCCGTCGACCACCACGGTGTCCCCGATCCGCACCATGTCGCCGAACGCGATCTGCAGCCCGGCGAAGAGGTTGCCGAGCGTCGACTGGGCGGCGACACCGGCCACGATGCCGATGATGCCCGCGGAGGCGAGGATCGAGGTCCCCGCCGTCCGCATCGCCGGGAACGTCAGCAGCATCGACGCGACCGCGACGACGCCCACGACCGCTGTCACCACGCGCTGGATCAGCGTCACCTGCGTACGGACTCTGCGCACCCGCGCCGGGTCGAGCGCGGAGGCCGCGTACCGCGCGTAGGACGCCTCGACGATCGCCGCCGCGATCCGCACCACCAGCCAGGCGCTCGCCCCGATGAGGACGAGGGAGAGGATCCGGCCGAGGCCCGCCTCGTGGTGCTGGACCGGGGACCACCTGATCTGGCGGTAGATGCCTCTCAGTAGCGAGGTGAGGATGACGACCTGCAACGGGACGCGGCAGCGGCGCAGCAGGCCCCACAGAGGGGTCTCGCTGTGCCGGGCGTCGGCCTGGCGGAGCAGCCGGTCGGCCAGCCACACGAGGGCCAGCGTGAGCACGACCGAGCCGCCGATCACGATCAACGGACGCAGCACGTTCTCCATGCCCCCGACCGTAGCTGGCACGATGGCCTCATGAACATCATGCTTTTCCATTCGGTGTACGGCCTGCGGCCCGCCGTGCACGAGGCGGCCGAGCGGCTGCGCGCCGCCGGACACGTGGTGCACGTGCCCGACCTCTACGACGGCCGCACCGCCGACACCCTGGAAGAGGGCATGACGATCCGCGACGGGATCGGCAACGACGAGCTGCTCAAGCGCGCGATCCTGGCCGCAGCCCCGCACTCCGACGAGGGCCTGGTCTACGCCGGGTTCTCGCTCGGCGGCTCGCTCGCCCAGACCCTCGCGCTCGGCGACGAGAAGGCCCGCGGGCTGCTGCTCCTGCACGGCACCGCCGACATCGCCGACGGCGCGTCGGTGGACGAACTGCCCGTACAGCTGCACGTGGCGGACCCGGACCCGTTCGAGACGGACGACTGGCTGAACACCTGGTACCTGCGCATGGGCCGGATCGGCGCCGACGCGGAGGTGTACAGGTACCCGGGCGCCGGGCACCTGTACACCGATCCTGAGCTGCCGGACTACGACGAGGCGGCCGCCGAGCAGAGCTGGAGCACCGCGCTCGGCTTCCTCGGCTCGCTGTAGCGGACGGGTCAGACCACCGGCGAGTAGACCCGCTCGGCCTTCTGGCTGCCGTTGAGCGTCCGGTACGAGCGGGTCCACGCGGACGTGGCGTCCTGCTTCCGCTTGTCGGAGACCACGTAGTAGTCCATCTGCGAGCGCTGGGCGTCGACGTCGAGGACGCCGTAGCCGTGCGAGTCCATGTCGACCCACTTCACATGGCGGTTGGCGGCCTTGATCGCGGCCGCCGCCACCAGCGACACGGTGTGCGGGGCGACGTGGAGCATCTCGTCCAGGTTGTCGGAGGTGACCGACGTCACCACGAACTCGGTGCCCGCCGACTTCGACAGCGGGTAGGTGCCCGCCTTCACCGGTACGTCGTTGGCCCACGCCATGTGGATGTCGCCGGTGAGGAAGACGGTGTTCTTGATGCCGTTGTCCACCAGGTGGCCCAGCAGCTCGCGGCGGTCGTCCGTGTAGCCGTCCCACTGGTCGACGTTGATGGCGATGCCCTCCTTGGGCAGGCCGAGCAACTCCGCCAGCGGCGCGGTCAGTTCGGCCGGCAGCGCGCCGAAGGCGACCGGCGAGATCATCACGGACGTGCCGACCAGCTGCCAGGCGGCGTTGGAGGCCGAGAGCCCCGACTTGAGCCAGTCCAGCTGGGCGCGGCCGGTGATGGTGCGCTCCGGGTCGTCCACCTTGCCGCTGCCCACGCTCGCCTGCTGCGAGCGGAAGGAGCGCAGGTCGAGCAGGTGCAGATCGGCCAGTTTGCCGTAGCGGATGCGCCGGTAGGTGGTGCCCGCGATGGAGGGGCGGACCGGCATCCACTCGAAGTAGGCCTGCTTGGCGGCCGATACGCGCGCCACCCAGTCGCCCTCGGTGCCGGGCGTGTGGTTCTCGGCCCCGCCCGACCAGGCGTCGTTGGCGAACTCGTGGTCGTCCCAGATCGCGATCACCGGGTGCGCGTGGTGCATCGCCTGGAGGTCGGTGTCCGTCTTGTACTTGCCGTGCCGGGTGCGGTAGTCGGCCAGGTTCAGGATCTCGTGGGCCGGCTCGTGCTGTCGTACGACGTACTTCGCCTCGGGGTAGGCGCCCGAGGCGTACTCGTAGATGTAGTCGCCCAGGTGCAGCACCGCGTCCAGGTCGGAGCGGGCGGCGAGGTGACGGTAGGGGGAGAAGTAGCCGGACTCCCAGTTGGAGCAGGAGACCACGCCGAAGCGGACGTTGGCGGCCGCCGCGTCCGTGGCGGGGGCGGTGAGCGTACGGCCGACGGGGGAGAGCGCCGTGCCCGCGGCGAACCGGTACCAGTACGCGGTCGCCGGGCGCAGGCCGCGCACATCGGCCTTGACGGTGTGGTCCGAGGCGGCCGTCGCGGTGGTGCGGCCCTGGGCCACGATCCGCGAGAACCCCTTGTCCTCGGCTATCTCCCAGGAGACTTCGGTGTCCGGGCCCTTGCCGGAACCGGGCACCGCGTCGGGAGCGGGGGTGACCCGGGTCCACAGCAGGATGCCGTCTGGGAGCGGGTCGCCGGAGGCGACGCCGTGCAGGAAGGCGGGGGCAGGCGCGGAGTCCGCGACGGCGGCGGTCGCGCCGGCCACGAGGGGCGCGGCGACGACAGCGGTGGCGGCAGCGGCCTTGACGACCGTGCGGCGCGTGGGGGTTGAGGTGAATCGACTGGTCACAGCCGCACACCTTACTGATGGGTAGCGCGAACGGGCAGACTCACGGCAAAAGTTTGTCTGCCCGTTCGCCGGCGGACATCTGAGCGCGCGTCAGCGCCCGGACCCGCCGAAGCCCCTCCGGAGCGGCGTCAGCCCTTCAGTGCCTTGTCGATGGCGCGGGTGAACGACGCCGGGTCCTGCGGGGCGTTGTCGCTGCCCTCGCCGGTGATCTTCTTGCCGTCCATCTTCAGGGTCGGCGTGGCGGTCACACCGCTGTCGTCGAACTTCTTCGACATGGTGAGCGCCCACTTGTCGAACGTGCCGTCCTGCACGTCCTTCTGGAACTTGGCGTTGCCCTTGAGAGCCGGAACGCTGTCGGCGACCTGGAGCAGGTAGTCGTCGTTCTTGAACTTGTCCGTGGTCTCGGCCGGGTGCCACTTCGCCGAGTAGAGCTGTGCCTTGTACTCCATGAACGCCTCGGGGCTCACGTTGAGCGCGGCGCCCAGGGCGCTGAGCGCGTTCTTGGAGCCGGTGCCCGGGCTGCCGTTGTCGATGAAGGTGGCGCCGATGAACTGGATCTTGTACTTGCCGGCGTCGACGTCCTTCTTGACCGTGGCGCCGACCTGCTGCTCGAAGACCGAGCAGACCGGGCAGCGCGGGTCCTCGTACATCTCCAGCGTCTTCTTGGCGGTGGGCTTGCCGATGACGACGGTGGTGCCGTCGGTGCCCGTGGTGTTGGCGGGCTTGACCAGCGCCTTGTCCTTGGCCGCGTCCCACGCGCCGGGCTTGTTGGCCTGCATGACCGCGTAGCCGACGCCGCCGGCTATCGCGAGGACGCCGACGATCGAGGCGGCGACGGCCACCTGGCGGCGCACCTTGTCCTTCTTGGCCTGGCGCTCGCGCTCCAGTTTCAGCCGCTCACGGGCGGCTGCCTTGTTGGCCTGGCTGTTGCGCTTGCTCATGATCGTTTTCTCCGTGTGGCAGGTAGGGCAGATGAGAAAGTGCTGAGGGGGACCCGGGTGGTCGGGTCGCCGTGCTCGGGAGGGCCGTCGCTCAGACGGCGCTGAGCAGCGCGGGGCGGGGCGGCCCCCGCCGTCCCACGCAGTGCACGAGCAGCCGGGCGCGCGACGGCGGCCCCGCGCGCCGCACGGGCCGCAGCCGCGCCCGTACGGGACGGATCGCGCCGCCCACCACGGCGACCGCGAGCAGCAGCGGCCGGAACGCCAGCACCCCGACGGTGCGCACGAGGCGCGCGAGGGCGGCCTCGCCTCGCCGCAGCCAGGCCGCGGCGAGCAGCCCCACCGTCACGTGCGCGGCGAGCAGAAGCCACGGCACGGCCGGTCCCGGCCCGCCGAGGAGCACGGCCGCGCCGGCCCGGGAACCGGCGACGCCGGGCAGCTCGGTGCCCACGCTCCCGCCGCACAGCACGTTCACGCCCACCGACCGCAGCGCGCCCGCGACCGGGCCGCCGGAGGGCCCGTAACAGACGTGCTGGCCGGTCGAGAAGACGGTGTCGGCGGCCAGCTCCAGCGGGACGAGCAGTCCGGCGATCGACCAGAAGCCGCGCTCCCGGCCCGCCAGCGCGTACGCGATCAGGAACACGGCGCCGGCCGCGCCGGCCACCAGGGGCACCGGCAGCGGGACGCGGGAGAGCAGGACGTGGGACGCGCTGGAGAGCGCCACGACGAGCGCCGTGAAAAGCGCCGCGCGTGCCGCTCTGAGCCGCGTCCCTGATACGTCCATCGGTGTGGAAGTCTGCCACGGCCCCCCGTCGCCGTGGCCTGAGAATTCCGTGAGACTAGAGACCCGGAATCCGACCGTTACGGAACAGGTCGACGAAGATCTGGTGGTCGGCCCGCGCCTGCGCCCCGTAGGCGTGCGCGAACTCCACCAGCAGGTCCGCGAAGCCCTCCTCGTCGGCCGCGATCGCCGCGTCGATGGCCCGCTCGGTGGAGAACGGCACCAGGTCCGAGTGACCGCTCTCGTCGTCCGCCGCCGCGTGCATGGTGGCGGTGGCACGGCCCAGGTCCGCGACGACCGCCGCGATCTGCTCCGGGTCGTCGATGTCCGACCAGTCCAGGTCCACCGCGTACGGCGAGACCTCGGCGACCAGCTGGCCCGCCCCGTCCAGCTCCGTCCAGCCCAGCCACGGGTCGGCGGCGTCCTGCAGGGCGCGCTGTGAGATCACCGTGCGGTGGCCCTCGTGCTGGAAGTAGCCGCGCACCGCCGGGTCGGTGACGTGGCGGGAGACCGCCGGGGTCTGCGCCTGCTTCATGTAGATCACGACGTCGTTCTCCAGCGCGTCGCTGTGGCCCTCAAGGAGGATGTTGTACGAGGGCAGACCGGCCGAGCCGATCCCGATGCCGCGACGCCCGACGACGTCCTTGACCCGGTACGAGTCGGGCCGCAGCAGGCTGGAGTCCGGCAGCGTCTCCAGGTAGCCGTCGAAGGCGGCCAGCACCTTGTAGCGGGTCGCCGCGTCCAGCTCGATCGAGCCGTCGTCCTCGGAGAAGCGGCGCTCGTACTCGCGGATCTCGGTCATCGAGTCGAGCAGCGAGAAACGCGTACGCGCGCGTGCCGAGCGCAGCGCCCCGAGCAGCGGCCCCTCGGCCGTGTCCAGGGTGAACGCGGGGACCTCGTCATCCTTGGCGCCGGTCGCGAGGGCGTGGATCCGCTCGCGGTAGGCGGCGGCGTAGATCCGCACCAGCTCGGTGATCTGCTCGTCGCTGAGCGCCTTGGCGTGGCCGACCAGGGCCAGGGAGGCGGCGAAGCGCTTGAGGTCCCAGGTGAAGGGGCCCACGTACGCCTCGTCGAAGTCGTTGACGTTGAAGATCAGCCGGCCGTTGGCGTCCATGTACGTGCCGAAGTTCTCGGCGTGCAGGTCGCCGTGGATCCACACCCGGCCGGTGCACTCGTCCAGGTACGGACCGCTGTGTATGTTCCCACCGCCCCGCCCGGCGTTCTCGGCGTCCAGGTCCGCGTAGAACAGGCAGGCCGTGCCCCGGTAGAAGGCGAACGCGGAGGCCGCCATCTTGCGGAACTTGACCCGGAACGCGGCCGGGTCGGCGGCCAGGAGGTCGCCGAAGGCGGTGCCGAAGACGGAGAGGATCTGCTCGCCGCGCTCCTCGGTGGTGTGCTGCGGGACCGACATCGCCGGGTGCCTCCTGGTGCGTATGTGCGAGTAGAGATGCGCAACAAAATGGGACGGGTGATTCCGCCCCTTCCAACGCGTGACCGTACCCCGGAGTGCCCACCCGTCGCCCGACCACCACCCCTCATCGAGGCGCTGCGCGCCGCTGTAACCACTCCGGACTGTCAGCGGGGCGACGTAGACTTCCAGGCTGTCCCCCTCGCTCCGAGATCCTGCTGCCGCTGGAGGCCCACACCGTGTCGAAGCCGCCGTTCACGCACCTTCACGTACACACCCAGTACTCGCTGCTGGACGGTGCCGCGCGGCTCAAGGACATGTTCGACGCGTGCAACGAGATGGGCATGACGCACATCGCGATGTCCGACCACGGCAACCTGCACGGGGCGTACGACTTCTTCCACACGGCGAAGAAGGCGGGCGTGACGCCGATCATCGGCATCGAGGCGTACGTGGCCCCCGAGTCCCGCCGCAACAAGCGCAAGATCCAGTGGGGCCAGCCGCACCAGAAGCGCGACGACGTGTCCGGTTCGGGTGGTTATACCCACAAGACGATCTGGGCGGCGAACGCGACGGGCCTGCACAACCTCTTCCGCCTCTCCTCCGACGCGTACGCGGAGGGCTGGCTGACGAAGTGGCCCCGGATGGACAAGGAGACCATCTCCCAGTGGTCGGAGGGCCTGATCGCCTCCACCGGCTGCCCCTCCGGCGAGCTCCAGACCCGGCTGCGCCTGGGGCAGTACGAGGAGGCCCGCCAGGCCGCCTCCGACTACCAGGACATCTTCGGCAAGGACCGGTACTTCCTGGAGCTGATGGACCACGGCATCGACATCGAGCGCCGGGTCCGCGACGACCTCCTGAAGATCGGCAAGGAGCTGGGCATCCCGCCCCTGGTCACCAACGACTCGCACTACACGTACGCGCACGAGGCCACCGCGCACGACGCGCTGCTGTGCATCCAGACCGGCAAGAACCTCTCGGACCCCGACCGCTTCAGGTTCGACGGCACCGGCTACTACCTGAAGTCGACCGACGAGATGTACGCGATCGACGCCTCGGACGCCTGGCAGCAGGGCTGCGCCAACACCGCCCTGGTCGCCGAGCAGGTCGACGTCAGCGGCATGTTCGAGGCGAAGAACCTCATGCCGAAGTTCGACATCCCCGAGGGCTACACCGAGGTCACCTGGTTCCGCGAGGAGACCATGCGCGGCATGCACCGCCGCTTCCCGGGAGGCATCCCGGAGGACCGCATGAAGCAGGCCGAGTACGAGATGGACACCATCATCTCGATGGGCTTCCCCGGCTACTTCCTGGTGGTCGCCGACTTCATCATGTGGGCCAAGAACCAGGGCATCGCGGTGGGTCCGGGCCGTGGTTCCGCGGCCGGTTCGATCGTGGCGTACGCCATGGGCATCACCGACCTCGACCCGATCCCGCACGGTCTGATCTTCGAGCGGTTCCTCAACCCCGAGCGCGTCTCGATGCCCGATGTCGACATCGACTTCGACGAGCGCAGGCGCGTCGAGGTGATCAGGTACGTGACCGAGAAGTACGGCGCCGACAAGGTCGCCATGATCGGCACGTACGGCAAGATCAAGGCGAAGAACGCCATCAAGGACTCCGCCCGCGTCCTCGGCTACCCGTACGCGATGGGCGACCGCCTCACCAAGGCGATGCCCGCCGACGTCCTCGGCAAGGGCATCGACCTCAACGGCATCACCGACCCCAAGCACCCGCGCTACAGCGAGGCGGGCGAGATCCGGGCGATGTACGAGAACGAACCGGACGTGAAGAAGGTCATCGACACCGCCAAGGGCGTCGAGGGCCTGGTGCGGCAGATGGGTGTGCACGCGGCCGGCGTGATCATGTCCAGCGAGACCATTACCGAGCATGTACCGGTGTGGGTGCGCCACACCGACGGCGTGACCATCACCCAGTGGGACTACCCGAGCTGTGAGTCGCTCGGCCTGCTGAAGATGGACTTCCTGGGTCTGCGCAACCTGACGATCATGGACGACGCCGTCAAGATGGTGAAGTCCAACAAGGGCATCGACATCGACCTGCTCGGGCTGCCGCTCGACGACCCGACCACCTTCGAGCTGCTCCAGCGCGGCGACACCCTCGGCGTCTTCCAGTTCGACGGCGGGCCCATGCGGTCCCTGCTGCGTCTGATGAAGCCCGACAACTTCGAAGACATCTCCGCCGTGTCCGCGCTCTACCGGCCGGGCCCGATGGGCATGAACTCGCACACGAACTACGCGCTGCGCAAGAACAAGCAGCAGGAGATCACCCCGATCCACCCCGAGCTGGAGAAGCCGCTCGAAGAGGTCCTGGCCGTCACCTACGGCCTGATCGTCTACCAGGAGCAGGTCCAGAAGGCCGCCCAGATCATCGCCGGGTACTCACTCGGCGAGGCCGACATCCTCCGTCGCGTCATGGGCAAGAAGAAGCCCGACGAGCTGGCGAAGAACTTCGTCATCTTCGAGGCCGGCGCCAAGAAGAAGGGCTTCAGCGACGCGGCCATCAAGGCGCTCTGGGACGTGCTGGTCCCGTTCGCCGGGTACGCCTTCAACAAGGCGCACTCCGCCGCGTACGGCCTCGTCTCGTACTGGACCGCCTACCTCAAGGCGAACTACCCCGCCGAGTACATGGCGGCGCTGCTGACCTCCGTCAAGGACGACAAGGACAAGTCGGCGGTCTACCTCAACGAGTGCCGCCGCATGGGCATCAAGGTGCTGCCGCCCAACGTCAACGAGTCCGAGTCCAACTTCTCGGCGCAGGGCGACGACGTGATCCTGTTCGGCCTCACCGCCGTGCGCAACGTCGGTCAGAACGTGGTGGACTCGATCATCAAGTCCCGCAAGGCGAAGGGGAAGTACATCTCGTTCCCCGACTTCCTCGACAAGGTCGAGGCGGTCGTCTGCAACAAGCGGACCGTCGAATCGCTGATCAAGGCCGGCGCCTTCGACGAGATGAAGCACACCCGCAAGGGCCTCACCGCACAGTTCGAGCCGATGATCGACAACGTGGTGCAGGTCAAGCGCAAGGAGGCCGAGGGACAGTTCGACCTCTTCGGCGGCATGGGCGACGCCGACGACGACTCCTCCGAGCCGGGCTTCGGCCTCGACGTCGAGTTCTCCGACGTGGAGTGGGAGAAGTCGTACCTGCTCGCCCAGGAGCGGGAGATGCTCGGTCTGTATGTGTCGGACCACCCGCTCTTCGGTCTGGAGCACGTGCTCTCCGACAAGTCCGACTCCTCGATCCAGCAGCTCACCGGAGGTGAGCACGCGGACGGCGCGATCGTGACGATCGGCGGCATCATCTCGGGCCTCCAGCGCAAGATGACCAAGCAGGGCAACGCCTGGGCGATCGCCACCGTCGAGGACCTGGCGGGCTCCATCGAGTGCATGTTCTTCCCGGCGACCTACCAGCTGGTCTCCACCCAGCTCGTCGAGGACGCGGTGGTCTTCGTCAAGGGCCGCCTCGACAAGCGCGAGGACATCCCGCGCCTGGTCGCGATGGAGCTGATGGTCCCGGACCTGTCCTCGGCGGGCACCAACGCGCCGGTGGTGCTGACCATCCCGACGGTGAAGGTGACCCCGCCGATGGTCAGCCGCCTGGGCGAGATTCTCGGCCACCACAAGGGCAACACCGAAGTGCGGATCAAGCTCCAGGGGCCGCGCTCGACGACGGTGCTGCGGCTCGACCGGCACCGGGTCCAGCCGGACCCGGCGCTCTTCGGAGATCTGAAGGTGCTGCTCGGCCCGTCCTGCCTGGCGGGCTGACCGGCGGCGGACTTTTTATTTCGTACGGAAGGGGCGCGTCCAATAGGGCGCGCCCCTTCCGTATTTGTGTGCCTGGCGTGTCTTGAATTATCAGTTGTGGCCGAAGCGACGCTGGTGCTTACGGGCAACATCTGCCGGGCTGCCCTGTGCCTGCGTCTGGGGCATGCCCTGCGACTCCATCGCGGACTTCTGCGCCTCTTGCTGACCGCGCTCGGCCTGCGAGGCGGGCTGCTGCTGCTGCTTACGGCCGGACTTGTTCTTGGCCATGGTGATGCCTCCTGGGGGGACTAGGGTCCAGGGCCGCTGCCAGCCTCACACGTCGCGACAAAGAACGCATTTCAGACGATTACCGTGTGTAGCCCTCTGTAAGGGATAGGCGAGGTACGGGTTCGCCACGCCGATGATCGAGTTCCGGCCGTTAACCCTCGCAGGGTCGGGCAGACTCGAAGGAAACCCGAAGTACGTTCCCTGATCTCTCGATCTCCTGCACTCTTATCTCCCTGATCTCCTTTGCCTCTGATCTTTTGATTTTCAAGGTTCTGAAAGAGGGTGGAACGCGTGGACCGCTGCGTCGTCCTTGTGGATGCGGGTTACTTGTTGGGCGCGGCCGCAAGCCTTCTGGCCGGAGAGCCTGCCCGTTCACGGATCACCGTCGACCACGCCGCCCTGATCCAGGCGCTGCGCGAGCGGGCGGAGGCCGACACCGAGCAGCCGCTGCTGCGGATCTACTGGTTCGACGGCGCCCCCGACCGGGTGCCGCAGCCGGAACACCGCAGGTTGCGGGTGATGTCCCGGGTGACGGTGCGGCTGGGCGCACTGACCCGCAGCGACGGGCGGTGGGCCCAGAAGGGCGTCGACGCGGCGATGCACGCCGAGCTCACCGAGTTGGCCAGAAATCGCGCCTGCTCGGATGTGGTCCTGGTGACCGGGGACGGCGATCTGCTGCCCGGTCTGATGTCGGCCAAGGAGCACGGGGTCGCCGTGCACCTGTGGGCCGTCCAGGCCGCCGACGGCGACTACAACCAGTCCGAGGACCTGGTGGCCGAGGCCGACGAACGGCGGGTGCTGGACCGCGCCTGGATCACCCAGGCGGTCCGGGTCAAGGAACTCAGCACCATGTACGCCCCGGCCGCGGCCCCCCGCCCGGAGATCGCCGCCATCCTCTCCGCCCCGCTGCCGGAGTCGGCCCTCGCCGCCTCCGCCGAGCGGGCCGCGGAGGCCCAGGCCGCGGCCGCGCGCAACGGGACGGCCCAGCCCGCGGCGGCCGTCGGCAACGGCACGGCGGTCGCCCCCGCGCCCGGCACCGCGGTCAAGGGCGTGCCCACGCCCAAGGACCTGGCGGGCCTGCGCGCGCCCGGCCTCCAGGCCCCCTCGCCGCACGCCCCGCACGCGACCCTGCGGTGGTCCTCCGACAAAGGCTGGGTCGAGCGCCCCGGCTCCACGCTCGGCGAGTCCCCGGAGACCGCGTCCCTGCCCACCCTCGCCCAGCTGACCAGCGCCGAGCAGCGCTGGGCGGACCGCGAGGAGGACATCACCACGGTCGGCGGCGACCCGTACGAGGTGGGGCAGGTCTTCGCGCGCCGCTGGATGGAGCGCCTGCCGGAGACGACCCACGTACAGAAGCTGTCCACCATGTACCCGCGCATCCCGCACCGCATCGACGGCGAACTCCTGCGGTACGCGGCCCGGTTCGGGCTGCTCGCCCACAAGGACGACCAGATCGACGAGCACGACCGGTACGCGATCCGGGCGGGCTTCTGGCGGGAGATCGACGTCAGGGCCGCGGCGGAACGCGTACCGGCGGGGGAGTAGCCGGTACGCGGCGGGGCGCGCGGAGAGCGCCGCCGCGCCCCCGGAGCCCCGGACGCCGGGGGCGAACCGGACTGTTCGGCTCCTTGGCATCGATCGTTCGGCGAACGGAACAAACGGGGGTCCGGGGGCGGAGTGGCCCGGCGGACCCCGTAGGCTCGTTGTCCGTGAGTACCGGCACAGCAGCGGCGCGGGCCGGCACCGTTTGCGCGGTGCGGGGCCTCACCAAGACGTACCCCGCCGCGCGCGGAAGACGCGGCTCGGCCGGTACGCCCGAGATCAGGGCCACCGACGGCATCGACCTCGACGTGGGACGCGGCGAGATCTTCGGCCTGCTCGGGCCCAACGGCGCGGGCAAGTCGACCCTGGTGCGCCAGCTCACCGGGCTGATGCGGCCGGACTCCGGCACCGTCGACGTCCTCGGCCACGACCTGGTGCGCCACCCCGAACGGGCCGCCCGGCTGATCGGCTACCTCGGGCAGGAGTCCACCGCCCTCGACGAGCTGACCGTGTCCCTCGCCGCCGAGACCACCGGCCGGCTGCGCGGACTCACCGCCCGCGCCGCACGCGCCGAGCGCGACGCCGTACTGGAGGAGCTCGGGCTGACCGCGCTCGCCGGACGGCCGCTCAAGAAGCTCTCCGGCGGACAGCGGCGGCTCGCCTGCTTCGCCGCGGTGCTCGTCGGCGACCGGCCCGTGCTCGTCCTCGACGAGCCGACCACCGGCATGGACCCGGTGGCCCGGCGGGCCGTCTGGGCCGCCGTCGACCGCCGCCGGGCCGAGCGCGGCGCGACCGTGCTGCTCGTCACCCACAACGTCATCGAGGCCGAGACCGTGCTCGACCGGGTCGCCGTCCTCGACCGCGGCAAGGTCATCGCCTGCGACACCCCGGCGGGCCTGAAGGAACGGGTCGCCTCCGAGGTCCGGGTCGAACTGGTGTGGCGCGAGCGGGCGCCCGTCGAGCTGCCCGAGGTCGCGGCGCTGCGCGCGGACGCGCAGGAGTCGGGGCGGCGCTGGGTGCTGCGGCTCGGCCCCGACGCCGCGCGCGCCGCCGTCGCGGCGGTCACCGGCGGGCCCGCGTTCGCCGCCCTCGACGACTTCACCCTGGCCACGCCGAGCCTGGAAGACGTCTACCTCGCCCTCGGGGGCCGCACGGAAGGTCTGGTGAAGGCGTGAGCGCGATTCCCCTGGAGGTTTCCGTGGAGGCTCCTCCGGAGGCGCTCACCGCCCCGGCGGAACGGGCCGGGGCAGCGGCGCCGCTCGCGCCCCGGGCGCGGCTGTTCCCCGCCCTCTCGGCCGTCTACCGGGCCCAGCTCTCCCGGGCCAAGGTGGCCCGCATCCCGCTGCTGTTCGTGGCGACCTTCCAGTCGATCGGGATCATGGTCCTGATGCGGGGGGTCGTGGACGGCGGCAGCGAGGCGCGGGCCGTGGTCGCCGGGTCGAGCGTGCTGGTGGTCGCCTTCGTCGCGCTCAACCTGCTCGCGCAGTACTTCGGGCAGCTGCGGGCGGGCGGCGGGCTCGACCACTACGCGACGCTGCCGGTGCCGCCCGCCTCCGTGGTGCTCGGCGCGGCCGCCGCGTACGCCTCGTTCACCGTGCCCGGCACGCTGGTCACGGCCATCACCGGCTGTGTGCTCTTCGGGCTCCCGATGGCGCACCTGTGGGTGCTCGCCGCGGTCGTCCCGCTGGCGGGCGCCGCGCTCGCCGGGCTCGGCGCGGCCCTCGGGCTGCTGGCCCCGCGCCAGGAACTGGCGACCCTGCTCGGCCAGTTGGGCATGTCGGCGGCGCTGCTGCTCGGCGTCCTGCCGGCCGACCGGCTGCCCGGACCGATCGCGTACGCACGTGATCTGCTGCCCTCCACGTACGGGGTGGAGGCCTTCGCGCACAGCTTCGGCGGGCACCCCGACTGGGCCGTCATCGGGCTGGACCTCGCGGTCTGCGCGGCCGTCGGTGTCGTCTCGCTGCTCGTCGCGACCTGGGCGTACCGGCGGGCGGCGGTCTCCCGGTGAGGCGCCGCACAGGAGCGCCTGGCACGATGGCGGGGTGACCGCACCTCTGACGCCGCCTCACCAGCAGCCACCGGACGACGACGCCTGGCAGGACTCCGCACACCCCGGTCCCGGGCCGGGTGCCGAGGGCGGCCCCGTCGCCCCCGTACGCGAGGAGGGGACCGCGATGAAGGCGGAGCTGCGGGACGCCGTGATCGCGGCGGTCGCGGTGGCGGTCACGGGCGTGCTGCTCGGGCTGCTGTGGGTGTGGCTGGCGCCGCGGGTGCCGCTCGTCTCCGACGACAAGGCCGTGTTCCTCAAGGACACCGAGGGCGAAGAGGCGATCGGGGCGGACGGAACGTTCATCCTGCTCGCGCTGGGGTTCGGCGTGGTGTGCGCGGCCCTCGTCTTCCTGCTGCGCAAGCGCGGCGGCATCCCGCTGGTGGCCGGGCTCGCCGTGGGCGGGTTGCTGGGGTCGTGGCTGGCCTGGCGGGTCGGGGTGTGGCTGGGGCCGACGCAGGACGTGGTGGCGGCGGCGCGGGCCGCGGGCAAGGGGGTCGTGTTCGACGCGCCGCTGAAGCTGAACGCGAAGGGGGCGTTGTTGGCGTGGCCGGTGGCGGCGATGGGGACGCATCTGGGGCTGACGGCGCTGTTCGCTCCGCGAGACCCGGAGCCGTGGCCCCCTACCGGGCTTTGACCCCCACCCCGCCCGTTCCCTCCGGGGGTGGGTGGGGGTGAAGGCGGTCCTCCCGGGGGCTGCGCCCCCGGACCCCGTTGCGGGGCCTGCGGCCCCTGCACCCCGCTACGGGGGCTTTGCCCCCGGCACCCCCGCCGGG
>NZ_JBHWUR010000114.1:0-23871 GCF_042737755.1 Streptomyces sp. NPDC059994 | reverse complement strand
GCCCCGTACCGCATGAGCATGCGGTACGGGGCCAGGCCTTTTGCAGTTAGGGGCGCGGGGAACTGCGCGCTCAGCCCAGCACGGTCCGCAGCTGACGTCCTACACGCCCCGCCCCGCGAGGACCGCGCACGCCGCCGCGAGCGGCAACTCCGCGAGCACGGCCAGTGCCACGGCGGTCGCGAACTCGGGACCGGGCGCGGCGGTCGTCACGTCGAACCACGCGTCCATCAAGAGCAGCGCTCCCGTCGCGGCCGCCGCGGGCGACACCCGCGGGTCCCGGCGCCGCAGCAACAGCCCGGTCCCCACGAGCCCGACGGCGAGCGCCGCGTCGAGGCCGATCCACGCCGCGGGCCAGTGGGAGACCTCGACGGTCTGCGGCAGGGTCTGCGCGAGGACCACCATCCACGGCACCAGAGAAACCCCCGCCCCCGTCAGCAGCGTCGCGAGGCGCGGCCGGCGGATGCGGGTCTGCGGGGCGACGAGCGTCATGGCGGCGGGGCTCCTTCCGGCCCTGGCGGTCTCTCCGCCGGGCACGGCAACAAGCCTCGTTTGCCCGGCGGTTGAGATCAGTAGCGCGACTGTCCGACCTGAGGGTGGTGCCAGCTATACCCCCGAGCGGGCAGTAGCGTGATGGCACCGCTCCGAACTGGGCGTTTACGGTATGCACATGGCAACTCCCGGCCCGCTGCGGCGCGCGTTCGACTGGGCCGCCGCGCACGCCCCGTGGTCGGCGTGGGCCTGGCGCAACACCACCTTCGCGGCGGCGGGCATACCGCTCGCCCTGCCCGCCGCAGGCTCCGTCACGTACATGGTCATGGCACCGGGACACACCCCCAGCGCCCTGCTGTTCGTGCTCGTCCTCAGCCCGCTCCTCACCGCGCTGCAGCGCAGCCGCTTCTGGTCGCTGCTCGGCCTCGACGTGCCGGGCATCACCTGGCGCAGCCGCAGGCTGAGCTGGCGCGGGCTCGTCGAGCGGCTGCGGTCGGAGTCGACCTGGCGGCAGTACGGCTACCACCTCCTCGTCGCCCCGCTCGCCGCGGTGGCGGGCGTCCTGGTGGTGTGCGGCTGGGCGGTGGGCTTCGTGTGCGCCTTCGTCATGTCGTGGCTGTGGGCGCTGCCGCTGAACGCCCGGCTCCCGGGCTGGGCCGACACGTACGTCCTGTTCTCCGTCGGCGGGGTGCTGCTCCTGCTCGCCACCCCCTGGTTCGCGGCCGCCACCGCCCGGCTCGACGGCCACGCGGCCGCCGCCCTGCTCGGCCCCAACCGGGCCAAGGAGCTGGAGCGGCGCGTGGAGACCCTGGCCGAGAGCCGCGCCGGGGTACTGGACGCCGCCGACGCCGAGCGCCGCCGCATCGAGCGCGACCTGCACGACGGCGCCCAGCAGCGCCTCGTCTCCCTCGCCATGAACCTGGGCCTGGCCCGCGCCACCCTCACCGATCTGCCGCCCGAGGCCAGAGCCGTCATCGACGAGGCGCACCGCGAGGCCAAGGAGGCCATCGAGGAGCTCAACAACCTGGTGCGCGGGCTGCACCCGGCCGTCCTCGACGACCGGGGCCTGGACGCCGCCCTGTCCGGCATCGCCGCCCGCGCCCCGCTGCCCGTCGAGCTCACCGTCGACATCGACCGCCGCCCGGCCCCCACGGTCGAGGCCGTCGCCTACTTCGTCGTCTCCGAGGCGCTGGCGAACGTCGCCAAGCACGCACGGGCGACGCGCTGTTCCGTCCAGATCGGCCGCCGCGGCGACCTGCTCCGCCTCACCGTCTCCGACAACGGGGCGGGCGGCGCCGACGCCGCCGCCGGCACCGGACTGCGGGGCCTCGCCAAACGCGTAGGGTCCGTGGACGGGACCATCCGGATCAACAGCCCCCTCGGGGGCCCGACCGTCATCACTGTGGAGCTGCCGTGCGGGCTGTGATCGCCGAGGATTCGGTGCTGCTGCGGATAGGACTCGTCAAGGTCCTGGAGATGGCGGGGTTCGAGGTGGCCGCCGAGGCGGAGGACGCCGAGGGGCTGCTCGCCGCCGTCGAGGAACACCGGCCGAAGCTGGCCCTGGTGGACGTGCGGATGCCGCCCGGCTTCACCGACGAGGGCGTACGAGCCGCCCTGATGATCCGTCAGCAGTGGCCTGACACCGCCGTTCTGCTGCTCTCCCAGTACGTCGAGGAGCGGTACGCGGCCGACCTGCTCACCGCCCAGAGCGGCGGCATCGGCTACCTCCTCAAGCAACGGGTCGCCGACGTCGAGGAGTTCATCGACGCGCTCAAGCGCGTCGCGGGCGGCGGTACCGCGCTCGACCCGCAGGTCGTCGCCCAGCTGCTGCTGCGCCGGGGCGGCGGCAACGACCCGCTGGAACGCCTCACCCCGCGCGAACGCGAAGTCCTCGCCCTGATGGCCGAGGGCCGCTCCAACGCGGGCATCGCCGAGCAGCTGGTCGTCAGCGAGAGCGCCGTCGCCAAACACATCAACAGCATCTTCGCCAAGCTCGACCTGCCCGTCGCCGACGGCGACCACCGCCGCGTCCTGGCGGTCCTGCGGTTCCTGGACGGCGGCTCATGACCGCCACCGACACCCGCCCCCCGGGCCCCGGCACGGACCGCGAGCGCCGCCGGCACCGGGGGCTGTGGATCCTGGCCGCCGTGCTCAGCGCGCTGTTCGTGGCCGCGCCGCTGGGCTTCGAGGTGTACGCGCAGTACGCCCGCCAGACCTCCAGCCACACCAGCGTCGAGACCAGCGACCGCCACCCGGTAAAGACGATCCAGGTGGACGCGGGCAGCGCCGAGCTGACCGTGACGCCGGGCGTCGACGGCGAGGTCCGCATCCAGGAGCGGCTCTCCTGGTCGCTGCGCAAGCCCAAGGTCGCCAAGGAGTGGGACGGCGACACGCTCAGACTGCGGCCCGAGTGCGACGGCAGGTTCGCCGTCACCAGCCTCGGCTGCTCCGTCGAGCTGGACCTGACCGTGCCCGCCGGGGTCGCGCTCAAGGTGAACAGCGGCTCCGGCACCGTCCGGGTCAGCGGCCTCACCGGCCCGGTCGACGTCGACGGCGGCTCCGGCAGCGTCAAGCTCTACGGCGTACGCGGCCCGATCAACGCATCCGTCGGCTCCGGCTCCTTCAGCGGCGCCGCGATCGGCTCCACCGTGGCCGAGGTGCACTCCGGCTCCGGCCACGCGGAGCTGGAGTTCGTCACCCCGCCCCGCGAGGTCACCGCCTCCGCCGGCTCGGGCAGCGTCGACCTCTTCGTCCCCCCGGGCTCCCGCTACCGGGTCGAGGGCACCAAGGGCTCGGGCGCCCGCGACATCAAGGACTCCCTGCGCGACCCGGCCTCGGACCGCCTCATCACGGTGTCCTCCGGCTCGGGCGCCGCCACCGTGGACTACACCCGCTGGCGTTAGCGGCCCTGGGGGAGCCGCAGCCCGCCCAGGACCAGGTCGGCCACGGCCCCGAACTCCGCCAGGATCTCCGGCTTGAGCCACTGCGGTGCGTACGCCGGGTCGTGGAAGCGGCTGGTGGCGTCGAAGACCGCGCGGGCCACGTTCGCGTCCGGACCCAGGGACGTGAACTGACCGCGCTCCACGCCCCGGTGGACGATCTGCTCGATCTGCGCGACCAGTTCGGTGATGTGCTCCTCGACCACCGCGCTGTTCTCCGCGAGCAGCACCTCGTACGTCGCGAACAGCTGGGGGTCGTCGCCCGCCTTGCGTCGCTTGGCCTCGAAGAGCCCCGCCAGCCAGGCGCGCAGCGACGCCTCCGCGTCCTCGGGCTCGTCCGCGATGGAGCTCAGCTCGCGCGTCGTGCGGTCCAGCCAGCGCTTGGTGACGGCCTCCCGCAGCGCCGACTTCGTACGGAAGTGGCGGTACACACTGCCGTGGCTGACGCCGAGCTGGCGGGCGACATCGACGACCGTGGCCTTCGCCGGGCCGTGGCGGCGCAGCACTTCCACGGTCGCTTCGAGGATGCGCTCGGCGGTCAGTGGTTCCGTACTCATGACCTTGACGTTACCCGCCGTGTCCGCCACCGGGCCCGGCCCTGTGGACAACTCAGTGCTCGCTGTCCAGATGGGCCATCTGCGCCGCCGGGTAGCGCTCGCCCGAGGCCGCTCCGGACGGGACCGCCGCCTCGATCGCGGCCAGGTCCCGGGCGTCGAACGTGACGTCCAGGGCGCCGAGCGCCTCGGTGAGGCGGTCCCGGCGGCGGGCGCCGACCTGTCACCCCGCATCTGCCGGTCGGCCGTCACCCCACCGTCTTCGGCAGCCGCAGGCTCAGCAGCACCGTGAGCACCACCGCCGCCAGCTGCACCAGCAAGGTCACCGCAAGCGCGTCCCGGGTGCCCATCGAGGGCGCCAGCGAGAGGAAGAGGCTGCCGAGAGTGGCGACGCCGAGGGCGAGGGCGGACTGCTGGGTGGTGACCAGGACGCCGCTGCCCACACCCGCGCGGTCGGTCGGGACGTCGGAGAGCACGATCCGGAACAGCACCGGCAGTTGGAGGCCCTGGCCGAGCCCGGCGAGCGCGACGCCCGGCGCCAGCTCGGCGATCCCGAGGCCGGACCAGTCCTGCCAGGCGGTGAGCAACAGGACCGTGATGCCGAGGCCCTGGATGAGGCCACCGGTGGTGACGACCCGGCTCCCGTACCGGCCGATCAGACGCGGCCCGGCGAGCGACGCGGCGAAGAACGCCACCGCCATCGGCACCAGGGCGAGCCCGGCGGACACCGGGCCCATCCGCAGGCCCTGTTGGAGGACGACCGCGATCACGAACATGAAGCCGCTGAAGCCGACCGAGAACGGCACGATCATGACGAGGCCGCGGTGCAGCGAGGGCAGCCGCAGCAGGCTCGGCGGCACCAGCGGCGTACCGCCGAGGCGGTCGGCCCGCTGCTCGGTCCGGAAGAACGCGAAGGCGGCGAACGGGAAGACGGCGAGCGAGACCCAGGTCCACAGCGGCCACCCGGCCGCGCGCCCCTCGGTCAGCGGCAGCAGCAGGCTGATCAGCGAGAGCGCGAGCAGCAGCGTGCCGGGCACGTCCACCGAGGCGGGCCGGTCGGAGCGGGTCTCCGGCACACTGCGGACCGCGAGCACCAGTCCGACGATTACCACCGGCACGTTGACCAGGAAGACCGCGCGCCAGCCGCTGCCCGCGATGTCGGCGGCGACCAGCACGCCGCCGAGGATCTGCCCGGCGACCATGGAGAGCCCCGCGGTCGCCCCGTACAGGCTCATCGCGCGGGCCCGGCGCGGTCCGGCCGTGGTGGCCTGGATGGTGGCGAGGACCTGCGGCAGCATCAGCGCGGACGCGGCGCCCTGGGCGACCCGGGCCGCGACGAGCGTCCACGCGGTCGGCGCCAGGCCGCAGGCCAGCGAGGTCACGCCGAAGGCGGCCATGCCGACGAGGAAGAGCCGGCGCCGCCCGGCGGTGTCGCCGAGCCGGCCGCCGAGGACGAGCAGCACGGCGTACGCGACGCCGTAGCCCGCGACCACCAGTTCCAGCGTGGCCGGGCCCGCGGACAGGTCCTTCTCCATGGTGGGCAGGGCGACGTTGACGATGAAGAAGTCGATCAGGGGCAGGGCCGCGCCGAGCAGTACGGTGAACAGCCCGAGCGAGCCGATCGCCGCGCCGCCGTGGCGGATGACCGGGACGGCGGCGACCTCTGCGGTGGATGTGGATCCGGAAGTACTCACGTCATTGCTCACGCAGAAGACGATCGTCCTTCGCTCAGCCTGGTACCAGAGTCTCTTTATCCTGGTACACGCAGTACCTGGCAATGGGGTGGGCGGTGCGGCACCCTGGTTCCATGACCACTGTGGCCCCGGAGTCCGACGTCCGCAGGCACGAGCTGGCGGAGTTCCTGCGCAGCCGCCGCGAGCGCATCACGCCCGAACAGGTCGGCCTGCCGCACGGCCGCCGCCGGCGCACCCCCGGGCTGCGCCGCGAGGAGGTCGCCCACCTCTCCGCCGTCGGCGTCACCTGGTACACCTGGCTGGAGCAGGCCCGGGAGATCCAGGTCTCCGCCCAGGTCCTGGACGCGCTGGCGCGCGCCCTGCTGATGGACCGCAGCGAGCGCGCGCACCTCTTCGCCCTCGCGGGCACCAATGACCCGAACCCCAACGCGCCCTGCCCGACGGTGACTCCGTCGCTGCGCGCGATGCTGGACCAGCTGGAGCCGCTGCCCGCCTGCATCCAGAACAGCCGGTACGACATCCTGGCGTACAACCGCACGTACGCCAGGCTCCTCTGCGACCTGGACGCGCTGCCGCCCGAGGACCGCAACTGCATGTGGCTGGCCTTCACCAACAACGACTGGCGCGCGGCGGTCGCCGATCTGCCGGACGTCAACCGCATGATGGCCGCCAAGTTCCGCGCCTCCATGGCCGAGCACCTGGCCGAGCCCGCCTGGAAGACGCTCCTGAACCGGCTGGAGAACGGCTCGCCCGAGTTCCGCGAGATCTGGGCCCGCCACGAGGTGGTCGACCAGAGCGGCCGCGAGAAGTACATCCGCAACGCCCATGTGGGCCTGCTGCACCTGGAACACACCAACCTGTGGCTGGGGCCGTCCTCGGGCCCGCGCCTGGTGACGTACGTTCCGCTGGACGCCGCATCGCGTGCGGGGCTTGAGCGGCTGCTGGAGATGGCGGCTCCGCAGGGCGTGTCGGCGTAAGGCCCGGCAGCCGCTGGTGGCAGGAAGTCCCGCCGCTCCTCAAGGCGTGGAGCGGCGGGGCGCCTGGTGGTCCTGGTGCACGTTCAGATGGAGCCGAACTCTCCGGCCTTGAGACTTGCCACGAAGGAAGAGAAGGCGCCTGCGGGAAGGTTCAGGGCCGGGCCGTTCGGGGTCTTGGAGTCACGGACGGGGACCATGCCGCGCGTGGCGGCAAGGTTCGTGGCGACCTGTACGCACTGGCCGCCGTTACCGCTGTACGAACTCGTGAACCAGCGGGGGGATTCGGTCGTCACTGGGAACCCTTTCGAAACTGGTCGATCAGAGCCACGGACGCCGCTTGCGGCAACGCCTCGGCCTGTAGCTGATGGTATGCCTTAAGTATGGCCACCACAGCGGCGCCGTCCCGCTCCAGATGTCCCCGCTGCGCTGACTCGGCATAGGACATGATCGAGCGGTCCGGCATGGTCAACACGGTTACCGGCAGGCTGAATGGCCTCCTCGCCCCCATGCTGAACGGGGCGACCTGGAGCAAGGTGTTCGGCATCGCGGCGAACTCCAGCAGACGATCGAACTGGGCCGCCATGACCGAAGAGTCGCCCATCGGCCGCCGAATACAGCTTTCGTCAAGCACGGCATGGATCAACGGGGACGGGGTGCGGGCGAGCGTGGATTGCCTGCGGGCCACCAACCGCACTCGTTCTTCGGCCTGTTCGGGCGTGCTCGCCTCCCGCCGAACCGCGTCGGCTTCCAGCGTTGCCGCGTACTCCGTGGTCTGAAGCAAACCGGGGATGACGCCCACTTCGTACAACCGGACCTCAACCGCCCGCCCCTCGTACTTGACGTACTCCGGGAACCCCTCCAGCAGGCTCCCTTGACGCATCTGCCGGTACTCGCGCTCGAACGTGTCCGCGGCGCCCTCAAGGCCGAGCGCCCGGTCCGCACTACGCGAGAACCGGAGAGTCGGAGGCTTCCGGCCAGTTTCCACCGCCGAAATATGCACACTGGAATATTCCATGCGGTCGCCAAGATCATCTTGGGTCCAGCCCCGCGCCTCCCGCAGGCTGCGCAGACGCGCCCCGTATGCCGCCTGCGGCGAGGCGTCCGGCCTCAACTCCTTGCGGTTCAAAGGATGTTCACCAACCTTCCGTTCGCTTCCAGCAAGTTGAATGGTCCCCAGGTGTGAGCCACGCTGAACGCGCCCGGTAGTAATAGCACTACGGAGAGGAGCGGTCATGTCCGGCGAGAACAGGGCCGCCGAGAGGGCGGGATCATGACCAGCCCGGAATACGTGGCGGACACCGCGAATGACGACAGGGTCGGCGTAGTGCAGCAGCGCTACGAAGGGAGCGTCTATCTGCGTCCCCCCGGCGGGGGAACCGAGTGGGCCACGGCGCCGGAAGCCCTGCGGCACCTTTCCCCCGAGGAGCTGGAGCGGGTCCGCGTGTTCGAGACCCCTGTGGGCGGGTGGCGCTGATGTGGGCGTTTCCGGTTGGACTGCCGGCAGGGTCGGAGTACGACGCAGTACCTGTCAGCGCGGTGGACCCGACCTACGGTCCGGAGCCGGTCGGCGCCCCGGGGTGCGACTGCTGTGACGCCTGGCGCGCCGACCGTGAGGTGGCTCGCGAGGCGCGAGAGCGCAAGAGGGTCCAGAGGGCGGACGCGGAGATCACGCGCCATCCCGCCCACCTGGCGTGGCCCGGCGAGGAGGCGTTCCAGTGAGTGCCGGAAGCACGCCGCGGGGCGTTGTCCACAGGGTGCTGCGGCACCCGTCCAGCGAAGTGACCATGACGGCCCGGTGCCTCCACGGCAGCGGATGTAAGTGGATGCTGGCCGCGACGAACGACCTTGAGGCGGGAAGCGTCGCGATCATGTCGCACACCGCCGAGACGGGGCATGGGATCTTCACGCGCCGCCTGGAGGACGTGGCGTGCGTGGTCCTTGACCATGCGCAGGAACAGGCGCGCCGGGTGACGGTCAACCGCCTTGAAGCGGCCGCGAACCCGGAGGCTGCCCGCGAGGCTGCGGAGGAGCACGCGAGGGCAGAGGCGTGAGCCGAGTCGTCCTGGTCGCCCCGAGCGTCCGCGGCCTGGGGTACCCACACCACGTACGTCCATGAGTTCCCGGCCCCCGGCGAGGCCCAGCCACCGAAGTGGTCCCGTTCCGGCCGGGGGTCGGGTTGCAAGGCCCCGCCCGGTCGCCCGCCTCCGGTCGCACGCCTCGTTCCCGGGAAGCGGAGACGGCCGCCATCGTGGACAAGCCCCATCGGCCGATCAACGTACCGGGCACCTTGGGCAAGCTGGTGGACCAGATGATGCGCCGCAATCCGGCCGATCGCCCCACGATTCAGGAAGTCTGCGCGAGCCTGGCCCAGGTGGCGGCGTAGAACCCCTGGTGTTCGCCCGTCGGAGTAAAGGGATCCACGCGCGCGTAAGGCGGCGACCGCACTCCACGCGCGCGTGGAGGCGCCCCGGTGGTCACGAGACCCCCGCCCCCACCACTTCCGTCTCCAGCCGCTCCGCCGTCCGCCGCGCCGACTCCCTGGCCCGGCGGCCGCTGGTGGCCGCGCCCATGAGGAGGACGGCCAGGCCGCACCCGGTGATGATCCACCAGGCCGGGCGGGCCGCGTCCGGGAAGGCGTCGGCGTAGCCGCCCGGGGCCGCGCCCGACAGGCCGCCCGCGAGGACCGCGCCGATCACGGCGACGCCCAGCGTCTGGCCCGTCTGGCGGCTGGTGGAGGCCACCGCCGCCGCGACGCCCGCCTGGGAGCGGGGCATTCCGGAGACGGCCGTGTTGGTGATGGGGGAGTTGACCATGCCGAAGCCGAGGCCGACCAGGACGTACCCGGTGAAGAGCAGAGGCGTCGACGGCTCGCCCCGGAACGCCGAGAACACCAGCCCGCTCGCGGCCATCGTGACGCCCGCGATCAGCAGCGACGGCCGTGGGCCCCGGCTCGCGACCAGGCGTCCCGACAGCGGTGCCACGACGAGGGTGACCGCCGCCATCGGCACCATGTAGAGCCCGGCGTGCAGGGCGTTGAGGCCGCGTACGTTCTGTAGGTAGAGCGTGTTGACGAACAGGAAGCCGCCCAGCGCGGCGAAAACCGAGACCGCGATCACCGTCGCCCCGCTGGGGGCGAGCGAACAGAGCAGCGAGCCGAGGGTGAAGACGATCAGGCCCGCCATGAAGACCCGGCGGCGGCCGATCCGGTCGGCCGTCGAGCCGGAGAGCATCAGCAGGGAGGCGAGGACGAGCGTGTAAGCGTCGATCGTCCACTGCATCCCGGAGACCGTGGTGTGCGGTTCGCGCTGCATGGTGGGCAGCGCCACGTTCAGGATCGTGTTGTCGAGGCCGACGATCAGCAGACTCATACAGCAGATCGCCAGCACGAGTATGCGCCGCCGGGGGCTGAGATCGGGCATCCGTCGGTAGTACGGCTAACTAATGACTTGGTCCATGTAGTACGGCTAACTAATTACTGCGGGGATGCGCGACAATGGCTGGATGACCACGCTCAACATCGGCCCGCATGCCGTGCAGCCTCCCGTGGTGCTGGCACCCATGGCCGGCATCACCAATGCCCCGTTCCGTACCCTGTGCCGCGAGTTCAGCGGCGGCAAGGGGCTGTTCGTGAGCGAGATGATCACGACGCGGGCGCTGGTCGAGCGCAACGAGAAGACCATGCAGCTGATCCACTTCGACGAGACGGAGACGCCCCGCTCGATCCAGCTGTACGGGGTCGACCCGGTCACCGTCGGCAAGGCGGTCCGGATGATCGTCGACGAGGACCTGGCCGACCACATCGACCTGAACTTCGGCTGCCCCGTGCCCAAGGTGACGAGGAAGGGCGGGGGATCGGCCCTGCCCTACAAGCGCCCGCTGCTGCGCGCCATCCTCAACGAGGCCGTCTCCAACGCTGGGGACCTGCCGGTCACCATGAAGATGCGCAAGGGCATCGACGACGACCACATCACGTTCCTGGACGCCGGGCGGATCGCCGTCGAGGAGGGCGTCACCGCGATAGCGCTGCACGGCCGCACCGCCGCCCAGCACTACGGCGGCACCGCCGACTGGGACGCCATCGCGCGCCTGAAGGAGCACGTCCCGGAGATCCCGGTGCTCGGCAACGGCGACATCTGGTCCGCCGAGGACGCGCTGCGGATGATGAAGGAGACCGGCTGCGACGGCGTCGTCGTGGGCCGCGGCTGCCTCGGCCGCCCCTGGCTCTTCGGCGACCTGGTGGCCGCGTTCGAGGGTACGGACTCCTACGCGCGCCCCACGCTGCGCACGGTCGCGGATGTGATGGTGCGGCACGCGACGCTGCTCGGCGAGTGGATCGGCGACGAGTCGCGCGGTGTGATCGACTTCCGCAAGCACGTGGCCTGGTACCTCAAGGGGTTCGCGGTCGGTTCGGAGATGCGCAAGCGGCTGGCGATCACCTCGTCCCTGGAGGAGCTGAGCGCTCAGTTGAGCGAGCTCGACCTGGACCAGGGGTGGCCGGACGGCGCAGACGGGCCGCGCGGGCGCACCTCGGGCAACAACCGGGTGGTCCTGCCGGACGGCTGGCTGAAGGACCCGTACGACTGCTCGGGCGTCAGCATGGACGCCGAGCTGGACACCTCAGGCGGGTAAACCGGTACCAACTGGAGGAAAACGGCGGAGCCGGACCCGGTTCCGCCGTTTCGCGTGGGCGTGATCCAGGGTCCGGATCGTGGAATTCCGGCCCGCCCGACGGCGTGATTCTCGCCACCCCTGATAGGGGTTGCGCTCAGATGAGCACTTTCGAGGCGGCTGCATCTCTAGAAGGGGTGGCACTGAGTGCCACCCCTTCAGTGTTCAAGAAGTGAACTCACCTGTGCCCATGGGTGCTCAGAAGAGCGTGAAATGAGCACGGAACCCGCATTCTTGGCGCATCCGGGTTCAGGGAGTGAACGCATCGAGATCGCTCCGGTTACCTTGCGGTTACTTTCGATCTGGTGGCGGACGAGTGGTTAAGGCCCCATGACGCGCAAGTGGACGTACCCAGACACCTTCGATCTGGGTATGTTCCTCGCCGTCAGGGCAGCCGCCACGCTATTTCGGAGCCGAGGAGTCGGGACCCGTGTCGGAAGACAAAGACCTCCAGCACAGCCAGAAGTTCGTCTACGACTTCACCGAAGGGAACAGGGACCTCAAGGACCTGCTCGGTGGAAAGGGCGCGAACCTCGCCGAGATGACCAACCTCGGCCTGCCGGTCCCTCCCGGCTTCACCATCACCACCGAGGCGTGCAAGGTCTACCTCGACAGCGGTGAGGAGCCGGCCGCGCTGCGCGACGAGGTCAGCGCGCACCTCGACGCCCTTGAGCAGAAGATGGGCAAGAAGCTCGGCCAGGCCGACGACCCGCTGCTCGTCTCCGTACGCTCGGGCGCCAAGTTCTCCATGCCCGGCATGATGGACACCGTCCTCAACATCGGGCTGTCCGACGCCTCGGTGACCGGTCTCGCCAAGCAGTCCGGCGACGAGCGCTTCGCCTGGGACTCCTACCGCCGCCTCATCCAGATGTTCGGCAAGACCGTGCTCGGCGTGGACGGCGAGCTCTTCGAGGACGCCCTTGAGGCCGCCAAGGCCGCCAAGAAGGTCACCGTCGACACCGACCTCGACGCCGCCGACCTGAAGAAGCTGGTCAAGCACTTCAAGAAGGTCGTCAAGACCGAGTGCGGACGCGACTTCCCGCAGGACCCGCGCGAGCAGATGGACCTCGCCGTCAAGGCGGTCTTCGAGTCGTGGAACACCGACCGCGCCAAGCTCTACCGCCGCCAGGAGCGCATCCCGGGCGACCTGGGCACCGCCGTCAACATCTGCTCGATGGTGTTCGGCAACCTCGGCCCCGACTCGGGCACCGGCGTCGCCTTCACCCGCGACCCCGCCTCCGGCCACCAGGGCGTCTACGGCGACTACCTGCAGAACGCCCAGGGCGAGGACGTCGTCGCGGGTATCCGCAACACCGTGCCGCTGGCCGAGCTGGAGTCGATCGACAAGAAGTCGTACGACCAGCTCATGCAGATCATGGAGACCCTTGAGACCCACTACAAGGACCTCTGCGACATCGAGTTCACCATCGAGCGCGGCCAGCTCTGGATGCTCCAGACCCGGGTCGGCAAGCGCACCGCCGGTGCCGCCTTCCGGATCGCGACCCAGCTGGTGGACCAGGGCCTGATCGACGAGGCCGAGGCGCTCCAGCGCGTCAACGGCGCCCAGCTGGCCCAGCTGATGTTCCCGCGCTTCGACGACCAGGCCAAGGTCGAGCAGCTCGGGCGCGGCATCGCCGCCTCCCCGGGCGCCGCGGTCGGCAAGGCGGTCTTCGACTCGTACACCGCCATCAAGTGGTCCCGCTCGGGCGAGAAGGTCATCCTGATCCGCCGCGAGACCAACCCGGACGACCTGGACGGCATGATCGCCGCCGAGGGCATCCTGACCTCGCGCGGCGGCAAGACCTCGCACGCGGCGGTCGTGGCGCGCGGCATGGGCAAGACCTGTGTCTGCGGCGCCGAGGAGCTGGAGGTCGACACCAAGCGGCGGCGGATGACCGCGCCGGGCGGTGTGGTCGTCGAGGAGGGCGACGTCGTCTCCATCGACGGCTCCACCGGCAAGGTGTACCTCGGTGAGGTCCCGGTCGTGCCGTCGCCGGTCGTCGAGTACTTCGAGGGCCGCATGCACGCGGGCGCCGACGACGCGGACGAGCTGGTCGCGGCCGTGCACCGGATCATGGCGTACGCGGACCGGGTACGCCGCCTGCGCGTACGGGCCAACGCCGACAACGCCGAGGACGCCCTGCGGGCACGGCGGTTCGGCGCCCAGGGCATCGGCCTGTGCCGCACCGAGCACATGTTCCTCGGCGAGCGCCGCGAGATGGTCGAGCGGCTGATCCTGGCCGACACCGACGAGGAGCGCGAGACGGCACTCAGTGCCTTGCTGCCGCTCCAGAAGAAGGACTTCGTCGAGCTCTTCGAGGCGATGGACGGTCTGCCGGTGACGGTACGGCTGCTCGACCCGCCGCTGCACGAGTTCCTGCCCGACATCACCGAGCTGTCGGTCCGCGTCGCGCTCGCCGAGTCCCGCAAGGACGCCAACGAGAACGACCTGCGGCTGCTCCAGGCCGTGCACAAGCTGCACGAGCAGAACCCGATGCTGGGCCTGCGCGGCGTACGTCTCGGTCTGGTCATCCCCGGTCTGTTCGCCATGCAGGTGCGGGCGATCGCGGAGGCCGCGGCCGAGCGCCGGGGCGCCAAGGGCGACCCGCGTGCGGAGATCATGATTCCGCTGGTCGGCACGGTCCAGGAGCTGGAGATCGTCCGCGACGAGGCCGACCAGGTCATCGCCGAGGTCCAGGCGGCCACCGGTACCGACCTCAAGCTCACCATCGGCACGATGATCGAGCTGCCGCGCGCCGCCCTGACGGCGGGCCAGATCGCCGAGGCGGCCCAGTTCTTCAGCTTCGGCACCAACGACCTGACCCAGACGGTCTGGGGCTTCTCGCGGGACGACGTGGAGGCGAGCTTCTTCACCGCGTACCTGGAGAAGGGCATCTTCGGGGTCTCGCCGTTCGAGACCATCGACAAGGACGGCGTCGGCGCGCTCGTGCGCTCCGCCGTCGAGGCCGGCCGGGCCACCCGCCCCGACCTGAAGCTGGGCGTCTGCGGCGAGCACGGCGGCGACCCGGAGTCGGTGCACTTCTTCCACGAGGTGGGCCTGGACTACGTGTCCTGCTCGCCGTTCCGCATCCCGGTGGCGCGCCTGGAGGCGGGCCGCGCGGCGGCGGAGTCGAAGGGCAGCGACTCCCGATAGGGCCCCGGAGCCGCCACCGGGTCCCCGACCCTCAACACCGATCCGGTGGCGGCTCCGGATCCACAGAGAAGGGGCGGCACCCTGTGCGGGGGTGCCGCCCCTTCCGCTTGCCCGCGTGCCCTTCTCCTGCTTGCTCCGGGCCGGGCACAGATGCGGGCTCAGATGCGGGCACAGATGTTTCCTGGGCGTGCTTCCGCTTAATTCCTGTTGAAGCGCGGACATTCAACGGGCCCTTGGCCCTAAATGCAGAGTGCGGTTGACGGATCCCCAACCGTGAAACGCCCTCAGTCATCCCCGCCGGGCACGGAGCCGCCACCATGCCTACCGCCGCCAGACGAAGCAAAGCCCCCCACGGTCCTCACAACGTCTTTCCGGTCGGCCCGGTGTCGTGCCCGACGTCGTACAGCTTTTCGGTACACACCGGCTGCTCGCGATGCCTTTCAAGTGTGGCTGAAAGGCCGGTGGTCACGGCCTGTGACGGTAGGCATACTCAGGGGCGGGACGATTGCGGATGCAACACGATGCAACACGTTGCAACATTCGAGACAGGTGGAGATTCGGTGCTGCGTATTCATTTCACTGGCGTGGACCTGGCCCGGGTGCGCATGGCGCCTGGTCCGGACGCGCTGTGGGAAACGATTCTCAGCTTTCATCGATTAAGAGACCGTCGGGGCGCCCTAGTCTTCGGTGAATGGCGAACGGAAACGCGTACCCGGTTGAACGGTGAAACACGTCTGCTCTCCGCAGTGGTGCCGGGCCGCGGCTATTTTCCCGACTTCCTCACGCCCGCCGAAGGGCCGCACACCATCGAGTCAGGGCTCGAAGTCGTGCGCGAGACGGGACAGGACCGGCTGTACGACGAGCTCTCCCGGGTCGCGGGGCCCCGGGGGCTGCCCCGGTGGGTGCGGGCGCTCGCCGAGGGCCGCGGCGAGCCGCTGGACCGTCTCATGGGCGCGCTGCGCAGCTACCACCGGGCCGCCATCTCGCCGTACTGGACGCACATCCAGGCCCGCGTCGACGCCGACCGGGCCGCCCGCGGCCGCGCGCTCCTCGACGGCGGGGCGGACGAACTCCTCGCCTCGCTCCCGCCGATGATGCGCTGGCGGGCCCCCGTCCTGGAGGCGGACTACCCGGTGGACCGGGACGTGTACCTGGAGGGCCGCGGGCTGCTGCTGCAGCCGTCCTTCTTCTGCCGCCGTACGCCGGTGACGCTCCAGGACCCGCTGCTGCCGCCGGTGCTGGTGTATCCGGTGACGCACACCCTCACGCCGTACGAGAGACAGGGCGCGGGCACCGCGCCCGGCCCCTCGCTCGGCCGGCTGGTCGGGCACACCCGCTCGGCGGTGCTCCAGTCGATAGGCCACGGCTGCACGACGAGCGAACTCGCCCGCCGGGCGGGGGTGTCGCTCGCCTCGGCCAGCCAGCACGCCGGCGTCCTGCGGGAGGCCGGGCTGCTGGTGACCCTGCGGCACGGGAGCGCGGTGCTGCACACGCTGACCCCGTTGGGGACGGCGCTGCTGCGGGGTGGCCAGCCGGTGATGGCGGAACGTTCCGCCCCGGCGACGCTGTAGGGCGTACGGGGCTCCCGGGGGGTGGCTTGAAACGGTCGCTCCCCGGCGGGTCCTCGGACGCGGGCCCGCCGGGGGGTGCCGGGGCTTGCCGGACGCGGGCCGCCCGCCGTCAGGGACGGAAGCGCGGAGGTCCGCAGAGCCGGAAGCGCAGGGGTCCGCAGAGCCGGAAGTGCAGGCGCCCGCAGAGCCGGAAGTGCAGGCTCCCTCAGAGCCGGAAGCGCAGGCGGCAGATCACCGCGTCCGTCGAGGATCAGCGAGGCCGCGGCGACCAGGCCGGTGCGCGGGCCCAGGTGGGCGCGGGCCACCGCGTACGAGCCGCCGCCGTTCGGGAACGCGGCGATGACCTGCCGGTACGAGGCGACGAGCACGGCGAGCAGGGCGGCGATGGCGAGCGTCACGGGCAGGGTGAACCCGAGCCCGTACGACCCGGCCGCGGCCAGCACCAGCACGATGGCCTCGGGGCCGTACGCGACGGAGGCCATGGCATCGAGGGAGAGGGCGGCGAGGCCCTGGGTGGCGGTCAGGCGGTGGGGGTCGGCCCCGCCGCGCGCGCCTGTGGCTCCGGCCCCGGTTCCGGGAGGTTCCTCGGCCGCGGGGTCGGCGGCCCGGGTCATCGGCTTGATCAGCATGCCCCGATCCTGCGCCGCGCGCCGCCCGGACCCGGGGGTTCTTGGCGGGGCCTTGTCGGGTGGGGGCGGGTTCCTTACGGGGTCTTGACGGGGTGGGGATGTGCCCCTGCCCGCCCCTGGACGGGCATACCTGGCAGACGGCTACAGCCGCCGCCGGTCGGGCCGGGATGCGCTGGTGTGCGCCAGGATGCCGCGCCGCCGCCGTCACCGGCTCGGGGCGGGGTCTGCTGTCGCTGAGGCCCACTGGAAGGTGCCGGACGTCGAGTGCCTGCGCCCGGGAACGTGGCTGGGTGTGCCGCGCGTCGACCTGACCGCCCGGCCCGGACCGTACTGGGCCCTGCCACCAGCCGCCGTGGGCTGCGTGTGCGCGGCGCGGGCCGTGGCCGAGCTGGTGGCGCTCGGGCAGACCCGGCTGCGTCAGATGCCGTCGCCGGAGCGGACGCCGTGAGCCCCCGCTCGGTGATCCGGTACGCGGAGTGGATGCTCGGCTCGGACCAGACTCCCGGCGCCTCCGGAGCGATCCACGTAATGGAGTGCACGACGTGCCTCGACGCCTCCCCGCCCTCCGACGAGCGGGCGGGACCGGAGGACTGGGCGATCCGGCACACCGCCCGGCAGCACGATCACGCCGGGTTCCGAGCCGTCGTGACCTCGTTCAGCCGGGTCACCCCGGCCCCGGGCAATCCGCTTGCCTGAACCCTCCGGGAGTGGGTGGGGGGCTTCCCGGGGGCTGCGGCCCTGGACCCCGCTTGCGGGGCTCCGCCCCGGATCCTGTTCGTCTGCGGGCCGAGTGTGGCTGGTCGAGCAGTTCCCCGCGCCCCTTAGGGAGCTCCGCTCATCAAACGCCCGGGGGCTGTAGGTGCCGCGCCCCTTGTGCCTTGGGGGCGCGGGAACTGCGCGATCAGCCAAAGCCAACCCGCAGACGAAAACCGGGCCGAAAGGGGGCGCGGGGAACTGCTCGACCAGCCCCCACTCGCCCGCAGGCAAACGGGGGATCCGGGGGCGTGGCCGCAGGAATTACCACCCGTACCGCACCCCCGTAAGCTCCTCAGAAGCCACCCACAGACGCTCCCCCGTCCCGTCGTCCAGGGTCCACTTCGCTCGGGACGATCTCGCGGGGGCGCCGCGCCAGCCCTGGAGGCGGGGGCCCGTGAAGGAGTCGGGGCGGACGGACGGGGCCGTGGCGGCGTACAGCGTGGGGAGGGCGCCGGCCTCGGCGGGCTGGGCCAGGAGGCGGTTGCCGAGTTGGGCCAGGCGTTCGGCGGCGCGGCGGCCCTCCATGCGGGCGCCGGCCGTCTGGAGGTTGGTCGAGGCGTAGCCGGGGTGCGCGGCGGCGGCCACCACGGCCGAGCCCGCCGACCGCAGCTGGCGGGACAGCTCGTGGACGAAGAGGAGGTTGGCCGTCTTGGAGCGGGCGTAGGCGATCCAACGGCGGTAGCGGCGCTCGCTGTTGAGGTCTGCGAGGTCGATGTTGGAGAGGGCGTGCAGACCGCTGGAGACCGAGATCACCCGCGCCGCCGGGGCCGCCCGGAGTTGGGACAGGAGCAGGCCCGTGAGCGCGAAGTGGCCCAGGTGGTTGACCCCGAACTGCCGCTCGAAGCCGTCCGCCGTCCTGCCGTACGGCAGCGCCATCACACCCGCGTTGTTGATCAGCAGGTCCAGACTGTCCTGCTGATACGTTTCTGCGAACGCCCGGACCGAGGACAGATCCGCCAGGTCGAGCGGTACGAACCGGACGTTCGCGCCGTATACCTGACGGTTGATCAGCGCTTCCGCCTCCTTGCCCCGGGCCTCGCTGCGGCAGGCCAGGATCACGTGCGCGCCCTTGCGGGCGAGTTCGCGTGCCGTGATGAGTCCGATGCCGCTGTTCGCCCCGGTGACGACCGCCGTACGGCCGCTCTGGTCGGGGATGTCCCTCGCGCTCCAGCCCTGAGTCATGCGGCCCACCGTACCGTCCGGTAGGTCCGGGCAGTAGGGCCGCCGGGCCGGGGCTCAGGCGGCCGAGCCGCCGTCGATCACCAGGTCCGTGCCCACCGCCGACGCCGCGTCGTCCGAGGCCAGATAGAGGACCGCCGCCGCGATCTCGGCGGTGGTCGAGACCCGGCCCAGCGGCGAGTCCGTCTTCATCCGCGCCGCGCGCTCGGCCTCCGTCTCGCCCGCGCGCAGCGACATCGTGGTGGCGGAGGCGCCGGGGCTGACCGCGTTGATACGGATGCCGTCCTGGATGTGGTCGAGGGCGGCGGCCCGGGTCAGCGCGGAGACCGCGGCCTTGGTGGTGAGGTACCCGGCGGCGCCCGGGGTCCGCTTGTGGGCGCCGAGGTTGGAGCCGATGTTGACGATCGCGCCGCCGTGCTCCTGGGCGCGCATCTGGGCGACCTCGGCCTGGAGGGCGAGGAAGACGCCGGTGAGGTTGGTGTCGAGCATGGCCTGCCAGTCCTCGGGCGCCAGGTCGGCGAGGGCCGCGCCGCCCTTGCCGCGCAGTACCGCGGCGTTGTTCACGGCGACGTCGAGCGAGCCGAAGCGGTCGACGACGGCCGACACCAGGGCGCGCACGTCCTCGGCGCGGGACACATCGGCGGTGAACGCGGCCGCCACCCCGCCCGCCTCCTCGATCAGTGCCACGGTCTCGTCGAGCGAGGCCGCGGTACGTCCGGCGACGGCCACCCGGGCCCCCTCGGCGGCGAAGGCGAGTGCGATGGCCCGGCCTATCCCGGATCCGGCCCCGGTGACGAGCGCGGCCCTGCCGGTGAAGCGGGCGGCAGCTGAGCGAGTAGACATTTTTGACCAATCATTCTGTTATTGGGGGAGAAGGAAGCGGGCGCCGCCATGGTGCGGCGCCCGCGTCGGGGCTGTCTTGTTCAGTCCAGCAGTGCCAGCGCGGCCTCGGCCGCCTCCCGCACCCTCGCCGGGTCGTCGGACGCCTTGCCCATCACCCGCATGCCCTGCATGAGCACCAGGAAAAGACGGGCCAGCGAGCGCGGATCGCGCTCGGGCGGCAGCTCGCCCTGGGCCCCGGCCCGTACGAGCGCGGAGTGCAGCAGCGTCTCCAGCCGCTCCCAGGCCTGCTCGACCCGACGGGCCGCGGCGGCGTCGTGCGGGCCCATCTCGGCGGCGGTGTTGGTGGCGAAACAGCCGTTCAGGCGGGTTTCCGGGGCAGTCGACTCGGCGGCGAAGCGGCGGACGACGGCCCGCACCGCGGGCAGTGCGGGGCCCGGCGCCGACAGCTCGCGGAACAGGATCGCGCTGTGTGTCTCGCCGTACCGGTCGAGCGCCTTCAGATACAGCTCGTGCTTGTTGCCGAAGGTCGCGTAGATGCTGGCGCGGCCGATGCCGAGGTGCTCGACGAGGTCCGCCATCGATGTCGCCTCGTAGCCGCGCCGCCAGAACAGCTCTGTGGCCGACTGGAGTGCGGCGTCCGGATCGAATTCCTTGGTCCTGGCCACGAGGACGACAGTAAGGCTATATGGAATGATCGGTCAAGTACACCTGGAGGGAGACCTCGTCGTCGTCCAGGCACTGGCCCGTCTCCAGGTCGAAGCGCTGCTTGAGCAGCGGCGAGGCGACGAAGGCCCGGCCCTGCGCCGTACCGAGCAGTCCGCGCGACATGACGTACGCGCCGGTGAACGGGTCGCGGTTGTCGATCGCGTACGCGCGTCCGGTGCGGTCGGTGAAGACCGCCGCCTGGCGCCCGTCGGGCAGCAGCGCGGCGACCCCCCGGCCCGGGATGAGCCGCGCGCGCTCGCAGACCTCGAACCAGCCGTCGTCCAGCAGGAGTCGGATGCTGCTGTCGTTGATCGTGGGGTTGTTCGTCGTCGCGTTGTTCATCGTGCGGCCACCTCCAGGGTCAGGATGGGCAGTTCGGGCTTGATCTGGCCGCGCTCGGGCACGAACCGGACCGTGGGGTCGGGAGTGCCGGGCGCGTTGACGAAGGAGACGAACCGGGCGAGGCGCTCGGGGTCCTCGACCGTCTCGGCCCACTCGTCGCGGTACGCGGAGACATGGGTGGCCATCAGCGCCTCCAGCTCGTCGCAGATGCCGAGTGAGTCGTCGACCACCACGTCCTTGACGTGCTTGAGGCCGCCCTCGATCCGCTCCAGCCACACCGAGGTGCGCTCCAGGCGGTCGGCGGTGCGGATGTAGAACATGAGGAACCTGTCGATCAGACGGACGAGTTCGTCGTCGTCGAGGTCCTGGGCCAGCAGGTCCGCGTGGCGCGGGGTCGCCCCGCCGTTGCCGCCCACGTACAGGTTCCAGCCGTTGGCCGTGGCGATCACGCCGAAGTCCTTGGACTGGGCCTCCGCGCACTCGCGGGCGCACCCCGAGACCGCCGACTTCAGCTTGTGCGGGGAGCGCAGACCCCGGTAGCGCAGCTCCAGTTCGATCGCCATCCTGACCGAGTCCTGCACTCCGTAGCGGCACCAGGTCTGCCCCACACAGGACTTCACGGTGCGCAGCGACTTGCCGTACGCGTGGCCCGACTCGAACCCGGCGGCCACCAGCCGCGCCCAGATCACCGGGAGCTGGTCGACCCGCGCGCCGAAGAGGTCGATGCGCTGGCCGCCGGTGATCTTCGTGTAGAGGCCGTAGTCGCGGGCCACCTCGCCGATGACGATCAGCTTCTCGGGGGTGATCTCGCCGCCGGGGATGCGCGGCACGATCGAGTACGAGCCGTTGCGCTGGATGTTGGCGAGGAAGTGGTCGTTGGTGTCCTGGAGCGCGGCCTGCTCGCCGTCGAGGATGTGGCCGTTGCCGAGGCTCGCCAGGATGGAGGCGACGGCGGGCTTGCAGATCTCGCAGCCGTCGCCGCCGCGCGCGGCCGGGCGCCCGTGCTCGTCCAGGAGCTGCTGGTACGAGCCGACGCGCAGCGCGAGCGCGATCTCGTACAGCTCCTGGCGGGTGTGGGCGAAGCAGTCGCACAGACCGCCGTCGCCGGTCTTCGGCAGCAGCTTCTCGATGGTCTTGAGGCAACTGCCGCAGCCCGTACCGGCCCTGGTGCACTTCTTGACCTCGGGCAGCGAGCCGAGCGGGGTGATCGCGCCCTTGGTGACGTTGTGGCAGGAGCAGATCACCGCGTCGTCGGGCAGCGCCTCCGGGCCGAGGGCGACGGGTGCGCCGAGGCCGGGGGGCAGCACCAGCTGCTCGGCCGGGATCGGCGGGATGTGGCCGGTGAGCGGGCGCAGCGTGCCGTACATCTCGGCGTCCCCCACCAGGACCCCGCCGAGCAGGGTGCCGTCGGGGGAGACGACCAGCTTCTTGTAGATGCCCGAGCGCGCGTCCGTGTAGACGACGTCGAGGCTGCCCTCGGCGGTGCCGTGCGCGTCCCCGAAGGAGGCGACGTCCACGCCGAGCAGCTTCAGCTTGGTGGACATGTCGGCGCCGGTGAAGGACTTCTCCGGCTGCTCCTCGCCGCTGGCGAGGGTGTCGGCGACCGCGACCGCCATCTCGTATCCGGGCGCGACCAGGCCGTACACCTTCCCGTCGCAGGCCAGCGCGCACTCGCCGATCGCGTAGACGGCCGGGTCGGAGGTGCGGCACTGCTCGTCGACCACGATGCCGCCGCGCTCGCCCACCGTCAGACCGCAGTCGCGGGCCAGCTGGTCGCGCGGGCGCACCCCGGCCGAGAAGACGACCAGGTCGGTGTCGAGCCGGGAGCCGTCGGACAGGAGCATGCCGTCCACGGCCCGCTCACCGGTGACCTCCTGGGTGCCGACGCCGGTGTGCACCGACAGGCCCATGTTCTCGATGGTGCGCAGGAGGGCCGCGCCGCCGCCGTCGTCGACCTGGGCGGGCATCAGACGCGGCGCGAACTCCACGATGTGCGTGGCCAGTCCCAGCCCCTGGAGCGCGCCCGCCGCCTCCAGGCCGAGCAGCCCGCCGCCGACCACCGCGCCGGTGGTCGCGGTGCGGGCGTACTCCTCGATGGCGAGCAGGTCCTCGATGGTCCGGTAGACGAAACAGCCCGCCAGGTCCTTGCCGGGCACCGGCGGCACGAAGGGGTACGAGCCGGTGGCGAGCACCAGGACGTCGTACGCGAAGACGCTCCCGGAGCGCGCGGTGACCGTGCGGGCGGCCCGGTCCACGCTCTGCGCGGGGTCGCCGAGGTGCAGCTCGATGCCGTACTTCTCGATGAACCCGTCCTCCACCATGGAGAGTTCGTCGGGTGTGGTGCCGGTGAAGTACGAGGTGAGGTGGACCCGGTCGTAGGCGGGGCGGGGTTCCTCACCGAGCACCACCACGCGGGCGTGGTCGGTGACCCCCTTCTCGGCCAGGGCTTCCAGGAATCGCTGGCCGACCATGCCGTGGCCGACCACGACGATCGTGCGGGCTGCGGCCGAGGGTGCGGGTGTGGTCATGTCGGAACCCTCCGTCGTGGGTGAGCGGGTGCGGCGGGGGCGGGGTGGCCGGCGGGCCGACCGGCACGGTGTCCGAACCCATGACCGCAGCCTGCAAGGCCGCTGTTTCCCGGTCGGATCTGACCGGTTTCCCGGGCGCAACGGCCCGCTCAGTCCCGCGAGGGGGTGCCTGTGAGTGTTCTGCGGAAGCGGTGGGGGCGGCCGTGAGCCGGGCGTACTCACTCCGCGCGCCGACGGGACGCGCGGAGGGGGGTACGCGGAGGGGGCGCGGCTGCCCCGGGGGGCCTTACCGCGTGCCGGTCAGATGGGCGAAGACCACCACGTTGCCCCGGTAGCCCGACTTCTCGTCGAAGCCGCCGCCGCAGGTGATCACGCGCAGCTCCGGGCGCCCGGCCGGGCCGTACACACGCCGGTCCGGGAAGGCGTCGCCCGGATACACCTCGACCGCGTCGACGGTGAAGAGCGCCGTGCGCCGGTCCGCGCGGGCCACCTCGACCCGGCTGCCCTTCTTCAGCGCGCCCAGCGCGTAGAAGACGGCGGGCCCGCGCGCGTCGTCGACGTGCCCGGCCATCACGGCCGTGCCGTCGGCCCCCGGCGCGGTGCCGTCCTTGTACCACCCGGCGGACCCGCTGCTGCCCGGCGGCGGCACGTCCAGGCTGCCGTCCCGGGCCAGGCCGAGCCGCATCACCGGCGCGTCCACCCGGATCGCCGGGATCCGGATGCGTACGGGCTCGGAGGGCGGCAGGGCCGCTCCCGCGAGGGCGCCGCCCGTACGGGCGGCGCCCGCGCGCGGGGGGGGGGGGCCGGTGCCGCCCGCCGGGGCGGGGGCGGTGCTCGCCGCGC
>NZ_JBHWUR010000113.1:0-23908 GCF_042737755.1 Streptomyces sp. NPDC059994 | reverse complement strand
GGATGTAGCCAACTCCGTTGGCTACGGCACGAATCGCTCCGCGATTCGGCCTGACGGAATCCGCTCCGCGGATTCCTGGGGCTGGCTGCGGGATGGGGCTTGCCGGTCCTGTCAGAGTGCGATCGGCTGGTACGTGAGGGCGGCCTCGACTATCTGACCTGCCGTCAGTTCCCTGTCATATCCCTCATTCTCTGGGTAATAGATCAGGTCACAAACCCGTGGATGCAGCACGTTCCTCTCCAGGGTTTCGACGAGCGCACTGTGCTCTTCTTCCGTGCCTTCACCGTCCATGATGCGCTGGACCAGGTCCACGAGCTGACCCTGTGTCAGGCTTCCTATCCGGCCCGCATCCGCTGCCATCTGAAGTGCCCTCTCTTAACCCGTGGATGTCGTCGCTCTTCCAGGGTATCGGCCCTGTCTCAGGGGAGCGGCTGTGAGCGCCCGCAAGGGGCTATGGAAGCAGAAAATTATGGATTCTTCGAGATCTTGGCGCGTCCCTCTGCGGATGGATCGAGGGTGTGGTCCGGGGAGTCGAGCCACAAGGTATGCCTTCCGTCAGCGTGCACGGTCAGTCCGTGCCGGTCTACGCCGGGGCGGCCGTTGTTCGTCCAGGACGCGTAGGCGGCGGCGATCTCGTCCCATAGGCGACGGGGACCGGTTTGGGTGACGGTGAACTCGGTGGTGTGGGTGCCGTCGTAGTCGACGGTCGCCCATGAGGCGCTGGTGGCGTCCTCGATACAGAGGCGTACGGGGGCGTGTTCGCCGGTGGTGTCCCAGGAGAAGAACGCCCCGGGCACGGTGAGTCCGAGGTGGAATTCGACGTCCAGGTCTCCGCCGGCCACTGCCCACGGCGAGAGTGCTGTTGCGGACTTCGCCTCCTCGGCCGCGATCGCGTGAGCATGAGGGCTGTGCGCGGTTTCTGGTTCGCTGCTGGGGCGCATGGGCATGAAGGAGGCGAAGTCGTGGAACCGGCCCTGTGCGGTGCCGCTCGCGCTGACGGTGAGGGCGAGGGTGCCGTAGCAGCACCAGGCTGACGTCCACGGCGTCACGATCCGCCCGCCGGGCGCGGTCTGGGCGATCCAGGCGGGCGGGATCTGGTCGACGGAGAACGTGGCCAGCACCCGTGCGTACGGCGCCGGGCCCGGACAGCCCTTTGCCGCGTCCCCCTGGACCACGGTGGGTGCGTACCCGGCGGCCTTCAGGTTCCGCTCGCTCTGTTCGGCCAGCACCGGGTCCAGCTCGACCGTGGTGAGCGTGCCCTGTCCGAGCAACGCGCACAGCAGCGCGGCGTTGAAGCCCGTCCCTGTGCCCAACTCGATGGCCTTGAAGGGCTGTTGCCGGGTACGTTCGGGGGCGGTGACCTCGGTGAGCTGGAGCATGCGCAGCACCATCGAGGGCATCGATGCCGATGATGTGGGCAGGCCGTCGGTGAACTGGGTGACCAGGGTCTGGTCCGCGTACGCCGCGGCCATCCACTCGTCCGGGTCTGTACTCCGGTTGATGTGCTGGTAGCCGCCCTGGCCATCGCGCACCCATATGGTCTCGGGCAGGAACTGGTGCCGGGGCACCTGCCGCAGTGCTGCGGCCAGTTCTTCGGGGAGCGGGCCTCCGAGCTGTTCGGCGACCTCCGTGAGCAGCCCCTGCGTGTTCGCTGCTTGGGCCGGTGCGTTCACCGCGGGCTACTTCTTGTCCGGGGCAGGAGGAGTGGGGGCGGAGGTGGAGGCAGGGGGCGGTTCGGCTGGTGCCCATCGTCCCCGATCGGTGACCGGTGCTTGGCCCTCACGAGATCCACGAAGCGCCTCCCTGTTCGTTCCGGTGCTTCACAGGTTAGAGGGCGGGGCCGGTTGCCGGGAGGGCGCCGCTGCGAAGCGGTCGTAGCTGAAGGTGGTGCTGTCGGCTTGGCAGGCGTGGCCGCTCGATGAGCTGCGGCAGGGGCTCCAGGCTGCTGCTGGGAGTTGAACCGGAGCGGGACCGTCAGTTTTTCCTCCCCATCGAGCGGAGGTGTCTGCGCCGCCGTGTTGAATGGCTGCGTGGCGATACGACAGAAGAAGCAGCGGCCTCCCTTCGGCCTGCCCACGGGGATCGTCCTGATGGCGATGCCGGACGGCTGGCGCCACAGCGTCCTCACCGTGGAAGGCGGCACGTTCTGCGGACGCCTCAGCGACGAGCTGCTCGATCCCGACGTGGCGCTGACCGCCGCCGCCACGATGCTCAAGAACCTCGCGCGCACCTTCCACGGCACCCCCGTCGAGGTGACCTGGGACCCACGCCCAGAACCCTGGACCTGGACCGGCCGCGTCATCGCTGTCCCCGGTGACCAGACCACCTCGGCCGCGGACACCCGCAAACCACGATGAGCAACACACTCGGCAAGTGCCGGACCGGGTTCTGCGTCCGGGCCGAGATCGAGGTTTATGGCGCCATCGCCCGGGTTCTACGGGGTCGCGGGGGCAGGCGGGAGAAGCCCGTCGATCAGCCGCTGCTGATCGCTGGAGAGCTGTCCGGCGGTCTGCTTCATGCGGGTCTTGCACCACCACGGACCGATCATCACACGTTCCCCGTCCACCTCGATGCCTTCCCGGGCCCCGGGCAGACGGCCATAGCGCTCCACGAAAGCGCGCAGCAGCTCGGCGTTCTGGGTGAAGGTGCGCCGCCGTCGGGTCCCCGTCTGGGTGGGCGGCTGCCTGGTGGTTCGCGGGCTGTGGTCGGGGGTCGCTCCGAGGCGGGTGAGCAGTTCACGCTGGCCTGCATCGAGTGTGTCCCAGGCGGTGTGCTGGCGGAGCAGCCAGCCGCCGATCTTTACCCCGCCGACCACCAGGTCGCGGTGCAGGGTGGAGGGATGGTGGCCGTCGGCGAGATGGCTCTGGAGGAGGTGGTACTTGCGGTGCCAGTCGGGTCCGTGCGGGAGCAGCCAGTCGGCGTCGAGGGCAGTGAGCTGGGCGGCGCGTTCGGGAGTGAGGCGGCCTTTGCGGGCGAGGGCGCGCTGGTCGACGAGGAACTGGCCGCCGGGGTCGGTGGCGGGGATGGCGAGGTGGCCGTGGAGGGCGTGGAACGCCTCGACTTGTGCCATGTGGCCTTGCCAGGCGGCTTCGCTGTCGTCCCAGACCATGCCGAGAGCCTCGAGTTCGGCGATCCAGTCGGGGTCGAGGACGCCTTGGTGGTAGGCGGTGCGCTGGCCGGTGATGAAGGCGCCGAGGCGGTGGCCGTAGGCGTCTTCGTAGTCGGTGGGGACGCGCAGGTGGCCGTGTTCCTTGTGGTAGCGGGTGGCGGCCGCGAGGCCCGCGCGGCGGGGCTCGGACAGCACGGCGCCGGTGGCGGGCCAGGCGAGCAGGTCCATCGCGCGGGCGATGTGGTCGGGGTCGAGGGTGAAGTCGAAGCGGAAGCGGCGGGCGAGGAGTTGGTGGGTGTCGCGGTCCAGGCGGTGCTTGCTGTTCTTGCGCGGGGCGCGGGCGGCGATCGACTGGTCGTGGTGGCGCAGAGCCGCGGTGATGAGCCACAGGGCTTCGAACGGAGTGCCGAGCAGGTCGGTGGGATCGGCCGAGGGCGGGATGTAGGCGGGGATGACCAGGCTCGCCATCTTGGTGGCGAGGGTGGGGGGTTTGCGCAGGGCGCGGCCCAGGGCCTGGACGATGCGGCGCACACTGGCGGTGCGGTCCGCGAAGACGACGGCGTCGACGGCCGGCAGGTCTACGCCTTCGCCCAGGACCTGGGCGTTGGTGAGCACGGACCGGTCGGCGGTGGCGAAGCGGGTGAGGATCTGGTGGCGCTGCTTGGCGGTGTGGGTGCCGTTGACCGACTGCACCACGAGGTCGCCGGCCCAGTCGGGGCGTTCGCTGTCGGGGAGGGTGCGCAGGGTGTGGGGGAACTGGCGGGCGAAGTCGGCGGCGTCCGCGACCTGCTGGAAGAACACGATCACGTGCTGCAGGTCGTACTGTCGCATCGCCTTGAGGACCGCCAGGTGCAGCGCCGTCGTACGCCGGGCGCTCGGGCCGGACCCGGTGTGCCCATCGTCTTGGTCGGTGAGGACGGTGCGCAGGTCGGTGTCGGTGATGGTGGGCACGAGCAGCTGGTAGTCCGCGAGGACGCCGTCGTCGATCGCGTCGGCGTGTGTGTAGGTGTGCAGGCGGGGGCCGAAGATGTGGGGCTGGTCCATCGTGGCGAGCAGGGCCGGGCTCTCCCACGCGGGCGCGGTGGCCGCGGTCCGCTTGGGCTGCGGATGCAGAGTAGGGGCCTCGGTCAGGCGCGGGGCCTCCCACTCGTACGGCGTCGCGGTCAGGTACAGACGCCGCTCGGCCCGGATACGGGCCTGGTCGTGGATCATGGTCCACTTCTTGGCCCAGGACCCGGCCGTCCGGTGCGCCTCGTCGACGATCAGCAGATCGAAGAGAGGGGCTGCGAAGGAGGAGCGCAGGCTCTCCTCGATGCGGGGCAGCGAGTCGAGCGTGACGAACACGGTCGCCCTCTTGTGGCGGGTGAGCCAGTAGGCCAGGTACTCCCCCGAGTTCGTGGACACAGCCCCCGCCCCCGCCAGCAGCGGATGCCTCTCCGCCCGCAGCGAGGACACCGCCATCAACGGCTCACGCCGCCCATCCGCACGCGCCGCAGCCGCCCACTGACCGATCAGATCCAAAGACGGCACCGCCACCAGCAGATGACGGGCCTCCAGGGCCTCGGCGGTACGCAACGCGATCAACGTCTTGCCCGTCCCGCACGCCGAGACCATGTGCCCGCGCGTACCCGGCCTCTTCAGCTCCCGCACCGCGCTGTCGACCGCCGCCTGCTGGTCCTGGCGCAGCACACGACGAACAGAGGTGCGGGACGGGGTGGTGGAGGGGGACGGCATCGGCAGAGGTCCTCGGTGTACGGCAGGGAGCGGGCAGGGGCTTGTGGGTCTTCATCCTCCCGTACTGGGTACTACCTGCGCGGGGCGTATCCACGGCCTGGCCCACGGGGCTACGCCAGGCAGAGCGGAATCCTGAAGTGATCACTGCATTCCGAGTCGGCCACTGAACTCGCACGTCAGGACCACGCGGACTCCCCCAGCCATGAGGAGCGCGCCCGGTACCACGGAGCAGCATCCGAAACGATCACTAGAACCGCAGGCAAGCACCCTGCTCGCACTCCTTCCAGCTAGTGATCACAACCGGACTTGCCATACGCCGACACCCTCATGGCACCCGTAGGCGTTCGCCCTTCTCAACCGCACTCGTGTCAGCCACCTCGTCCGACTCGTTTTCTCCCTCACCGGGTGACCGAATAAGCCAGCAGGGTCGGTGATGCCCGCAAACGTCCGCGGTGTCCACGCTGTTAAGCCGCAGGTGCGGCTGGCTCCGCAAGAGGGGGGAAGCGCCGGATTGAGAGTCCCAGAAGCAGCGCGCCTTCCAAGGCCGTAAACAGTCCGAGGAGTTGCTCCCGCTCTTCCTGTGTGCCTGCGTCGCTGTGCTTGAGCTTCTGAAGCTGGTCGCGCGTCCCTACGAAGATGCGTGCGAGGACGTCCTGAATGAGGGCCGGGCCGACGCCGTCGTCGTACTCGTTGGCTTCGCGGGCCACGGAGCCACCGCTGTAAATGAAGCACAGGGCTTCCCCCCGCTTCGTCGGTGCCTTGTTTCCGTCCTTGTTGATGAAGGTGAGCCCTGGTTCGTCGGGGAGGTTGTCTGCGATCCACTCAAGGACGTGCTTCGGGGGGACCGCTTCCCGCATGATCCGGTCGATGAGCTCGATCAGGGAGTTGGCTGCCTGGGAGACGCCGTCCTCGGAGTACTTCAGCGCGTCTCGGGCGCCTCTGATCTTCCTGACGAGCTGCGAGTTCTCGCGCTGCAGCCGCTCGGCGGAGGCTTCAGCAACTCTGTCTCGGAGGCTGCCGACGATCTCCGTGAGGTCGTCGGGCTCCCAGCCGGTGAGGTCCTGGCGCGTCGCAGCTGTGAGCTCCATCGGCAGATTGCTCAGGAGCTTCTCACCGAGGGCCTTGTCGGCGAAGGCAATGCCCCGTACCAGGTCGAGAGAAAGGACTGCCTTGTTTGATACGGCCTTGAGCTGGCCTTTCGACATGCTGCCGACCGCGTCGCTCCAGGCCACGGCGAAGGGCATGAGCGCTCGGAGCGCACGCCGGGCCGCCAAGGCGACGACTGCTTGGTCCTCTCGTGCCGCGTTGAAGTAGCGGCGGTACTCTGCGGCTCCGAGCAGTCGGCACGCAAAGAGCAGATAGTTCGCCTTCTGGAAGGCCTTGAGCCAGTTCTTCGCACCTTCCGGCGTTTGGACCTCGCTGACTATGGCTGCGAAACCTGTCTCCACCTGCTGCAGACCCATCGACTCTATGACGCTCTCCAGCCGGTCCTGCCAGGGAAGCGAGCTCTCGGAGTCGGTCAAAGCGCGGCAGACGGACACCAGAAGCTCCATGCCGGTGACGAAAGCGTCGTCCAGCCCCAGCGCCATACGAACTTTGGGATCGAGGTGTCCAGCGAACTCAGCAAGACTTGACCCATAGGCGGCGCCAACCACTGGTCCTTGCATGTTCGCCTCGCTTCACGCACACGGCTATTTCCGCGATTTATGGTACTCGCGCCAACTCATCCTGATCATCCGGTTTTTGCACGCAGACAGACCTCACTTTCGGTCCGCCTTTTCAGCCTGTCAGACACCACTGACATCAGCCGGGTCCGGTCGCGTCACCTGCGGAAGCGGGAGAGCCAGGTACCGCCGGCCTTCTGCTCGGGCAGGGCCTGGCCTTGGTCCTGCTACTCATGATGCCGGTGCTCGTCCGGCCAGGCTTGGCGTACGTCGATGACGAGGCGCTGGTCGCAGTCCCCGCACAGGGACGGGCGCAGGGCCCTTCGTGCGGCCGCTGACCGACCGGGAAGTGCGGGCGTGGGCTTCCCCTACAGGCCAGCCCACCCATGCGCAGTGGGCCGACGCCCTGGACAGCGAGACGCTGCACTTCCCCGCACGTGGCTGCGGGAACTGCACCGTGCTCTACGACGACGGCCAGCCCGCCCAGATCGGCTACTGGGGAGTCACCGCCGACTAACGGCTCAAGCACGCGCCCCACACCAGATGGAACCTCTACCGCCCTTGCCCTGCTCGTCGTTGTCAGTGCCGGCGCCTACCGTCGCGGGCATGGGCTACAACATCCACATCACCCGCGGCGACCACTGGTGGGACGACGAGGGGCCAGAGATCACTGCTGCGCAATGGGCGGCCGCGGTGGAGGCGGACACCGAGCTCGAGATGATCCCGCAACCAGCGGGCGGGAACGGCCCCCAGCACTGGATCGCCCGCATGATCACGCACCCGCCCGAGGACCGGCTGGGCACCGCCCTGTGCTGGGACTCCGGCACAGTCAGCGCCAAGAACCCCACCGACATGCTGCTGGCCAAGATGCGGCAGACCGCCCTCGCCCTGGACGCAAGGGTCCAGGGCGATGACGGCGAGTACTACGACGAGTGAAGCCTCATCGCCACCACCATGTGCACGTCGGCGCTCGGCGAAGCCGACCGCGCCGAACAAGGGGGGGGAAGTCTGTGGGTACCTACCGGCAAACCGTCGTGGACCTCGACGCATCAGCCGAAGAGGCGGCGGCATGCGGCGCGCGCGGCCGCACCTGGCTGGAGACGCACGGCTACATCCGCCCCGTGCCCTGGCAGGACGGCGCGGCCTATCTGGCCGGGCCGCGCTGGCGCGAAGCCGTCGACCTCGCTTCCTGGGACTGGCGCGCCCAGATCACCGGACTCGACCAGGAACCCTGCGACGAACTGACAGTGGTCACCGGCCGCACCATCTTCTACGCCGTCTCGGGCGAGCCCCTCACGGCCGTCTGCCCCCGCTGCCGCAACGCCTCCTGCGACTGGCCCGGCGAAGCCCTCGACACCTGGTACACCACAGGCGTCGCCGACCTGGGCTGCCCCGCCTGCGCCCATCGCACGTCCCTGCCCGACTGGGAATGGGCCGGGGACCTGCTCGCCTTCGCCTACCTCGGCTACCAGTTCGACGACTGGCCGCCCCTGCGCCCAGACTTCACTACCGCCCTCGGACAGGCACTCGGCCACCGCATCCGAGTCGTCGCAGGCAAGATATGAGGTCCAGCAGGGGCGTTGATGCCGGAGAGGCCCGCGCGGGGTGATGCCGTGAGGCTGCTGAAGCTGGAGTTGCGCGCGGCCGGGTGGCAGACGGGCCCCGATCTGGCCACGGAGGATGTCTGTCGTGCTTCCTGCGCTTCGGCAGGCCCCGCTTCGATACCGCTGGCACGCCCGCCGGCGCGGCCGGCTCGCTCGTGCAGTACGGGGATGCACGCCTTCGACGGCCCAGTGACGTTCACCCCGGACTTCGCCCGGCAGTTCGAGGCGGTCGGCAGCGACGGCGATCACGACCACTGCATGCAGGTGGTCCGCTCTGCCGTATGGATCGTCCTTGGAATGGCGGGGCAGCGCTCGCTGGCCCCAGAATCCCAAGGGCCGGTGGATATCGGGGTGTTCTGCGCCGCTCTGCCGGCCGCCCCCGGCACGTGCTCCCCGGGGTGGAACGAGGACCTGCCTCGCCCCCTGCCCCCGGTGCCCTGACGATGCCGGGCTCGTGAGGCGCGTGTCCCGGTGGAGGAGCCGTTCACTTCGTCCCTGCCCGTAGGGGGCATCCTTCGGTATCCACACACGGCGTTGTGCCGAACGGCCCGCCCCGGAGCCCCGGTGGGGCTCCGGGGCGGGCAGTGCCCCCCGTCCCGGCGGAACGGACCTCACACCGTGCGCCGGGCGGGAGAAGAACCCGCTCCCTGGCCGGGACGGGTCACGCACCCATGCGGCGTGACCTCACCAGGAAGCGGGAGTCGGGGCAAGCGCGGTCTATGACCCGCATGCCGGACAGCTCGCACCGGCCATGCGGGCGGTAGCCCCGGTCGTGGTCGACAAGGCGGTCGCGGCTGTCGACGTCCACGAGCCGCCAGCAAAGCGCCCCGGGGCAGCGCAGGGTGACGCAGCGGCCGGTCCTGGCATCCCGATACACCTGATGGAAAAACCCCAGATCATCGGGGCTCGCAGTGATCACGAGGCAGCGGGCCATACGGTCACCACCAGGCCCCCGCCGTGCCGCCTCACGTCTCGGCCCGCGCGTGCTCGGTCTCCACGTCGGCGTCACGTTGCCCGGCGGCGCGCTCCAGCCGGTGGGCCTGGGCCCGGCGGTCCTGCTCCTGACGGCTGGTCGGCACGACGACCGCCATGTCCTCCACCCGGCGTGTGAACAGGGCGTGGCCTGTCTCGGCCGTGTGCTCGATGATCGCGAGCCCCCCGGCGTCGAGGTCGCTGGTCGCGTACAACTCCCACCCACAGCCGTCACCCGACAGGCAGCGGGCCGTCATCGTCACCTCGCTGTCCGGATGCCGCAGCGACCGGTAGACCACCCCCCGCAGCGTGCTTCTGACGCTCACCGGACCACCTCGCCACCGGGCCACCCCTGATGGGCGGGGTGCCGGATGAGTTCCGCGTTCGCCTGCCGCACCCGCCGCCTCTCGCGGTCCTCGCGGGCGACATCACGCTCAGCCCGCCACGCGTCGCACAGATCGCAGCCGAGGGCCCCCTCCGGCTCCAGGCCGTAACTCTCATCCAGCGCGCACATGATCGGCGGGCCGTACCTCGGGTCCGGGGGCACTCCCACCGGCGGCGCCCACATCAGCGCCCACCCCCCACCGGGGTGCCGAACACGCGGGCCCGCGCCAGCTCTTCGCGGGTGAGGTGGCGCAGGGCCTCCGGCGCCGTCGCCCACTGACTCCCGCCGCCGGGCGGGCGCAGGTAAACGCTCCCCTCGTAGCGCGACTCGACTACGCCGATCCTGTCGCCGTTCGCGGTGTCCGCTGCGTACTCCGGGCCGTCCACGCCGCCTCGCCGTCCCCTCGTGCTTGTGGCCATGCCGACTCGCCGTTGACGCGGCCGCGGGAGTCTGCCTCTGCCGGCAGTCCACGCTGATGGCCGGTTGTCGCGCAGCAACTACGTTCCACCGTGGGAGAGTTCACCCGCAACTGAATCGGCACTGAACCCGATTCGAATCTGCATTGGTATATGCAGGAAGGTGCAGCGAGGCTTCCAGGAGGCCAACTCCGGCTGCCAGACTGAGGACTTGGGGACGATCCGCGCAGGCTCTCGCCGCCGGGTGATGAGCTTTCGAGAGGGGAGGGTGCAGCGTGGCAAGACCCGTCGGCGTCACCGCCCGCAAGCTGGAGCTGGGCATCCGGCTGCGGCAGCTCCGCGAACCTGCCGGCCTGACCATCGCCGAGGCCGCCGACAGCATCCGCGGCCTGAGCGAGGCGACGTTGCAGCGCATCGAGCGCGGACGCGCGGTGTTCCGCTCCTCCGGCGTCCTGCGTCAGCTCCTGGAGCGCTACGACGCGCCAGAGGACGTGGTCGACGAGCTGATCACGCTGTACAAGGACGCGGCCAGCCAGAGCTGGATCACGCTCTTCGAGGACATCTCACCGGAGATGCAGGCGTTCGCCGGCATCGAGTCCGAGGCGCGCAGCATCCGGCTCTACCACTCCACCACCATCCCGGCGCTGCTCCAGACCAAGGCGTACGCCCAGGCCCAGTTCGAGGCGGTCCGCCTGATCGAGGGCACCACGTCGTCCGTGATCCGCAACAACGTGGAACTGCGGATGAAGCGGCGCCAGGAGTCCATCCTGCGCGCCGAGGATCCGCCCCGGCTCTCGGTGGTGCTGGGACAGGCCGCTCTGGAGAAGCCGCTGGGCGACCCGGAGGTGATGCGCGGCCAGTACGCCGAGATCGCCGAACTCGCCTCTCTGGAGCACGTCCAGGTCCAGGTGCTGCCCACCCGGGTGTGGGGAGTCCAGTTCCCGCACAACTTCACCGTGCTGGAGCTGGGCGAGCGGCTGCCCACGACTGTCCAGTTCGACAGCGCGCGCAACGCCGTGACCATGTCCGACAAGCCGAGCGAAGTCGACCGCTTCACGGACTACTTCCAGGCCATGACCGCCTCCGCCCTGCCCCCGGCCGACACCCCGGGCTTCATGAACCAACTAGCGCGAGAGATTCAGCGATGACCCACACCACCCCTGCCTCCGCAACCACCGCCTACGACCTGGCGCCCGAGAGCGCCTGGCGCACCTCCTCCTACAGCAACGACGGATCCGGCAACTGCGTCTCCGTCGCCCACCTGCCCACCACCGTGGCCGTCCGCGACTCCAAGCAGCCCGCCGGCCCCGCCTTCCAGATCTCCCCCACCGCCTTCACCACATTCATCGGCTTCGCAAAGGACACCCGTATCTGACCGCCCCCCCCCAACGGCCCCCCTTCCTTCGGGAAGGGGCCCGCCGCCGTATGCCGGTGCGGCCGTACAGGGCGGGGCCCCGGACATGAAAAGGCCCCGACACCAAGGCACCGGGGCGGCCCCTCCGCTGTCTGGCCGTCACAAGGGCCCGCCCGCGTCCAGGCGCCGCAGCATCTCCTTGAGCATCACCGTGGCCCGCTCCCGTTTCACACAGCCCTCCGCTCGCCGTCGTCCTTCCCCGAGCCCAGAGGCAGCGCGGCGGCCACGGCGGCACAGCGCCACGGCCGGCAGCCATCACCCGGGCGCGATGGCGGGCCCTGGATCGACGCGTCCTCGCGCACCCCGCTCCAGGAGACCGTGCCTGCCCGCAGGTCAGGCTTGCGACGGCAGTCCCGCCCGCATCTCCTCAACCAGGCCCGCGGGAACGTCTGCGCCCGGCTCCACCTCCACGACACGCACCACGGCCTTGCCGGCCTCAAGCTGCTGCCTGCGGTCCTCGGCCGCCGACGCCGAGTACGACACAGCGGACGAGCGCACTCTTCCCTCGCTGTCCCGCCACACCACTTTGAAGTTCCGCATCTGCACCCAAGGGATCATTACCGGCCACCACCACAGTGGATCGAACATGTACTCCCATTCTGGCGGGCGGGTCTGACAACCCGCCCCCGCCGAGCCGAGGGGCTAGACGCGGGTTCGCCAGGACGGGCAGCTGAGAGATCGGGGTCGCGTTCCTACCAGGCCGGGCGCGGGTCCCGCAGTTCCTCAGGAGTCTGCTCGGGCAGCCACGTGTGCCCGACGTCCGTGCGCCACAAGTACCCGGGGTGGGGTGCGTAGTCCTGCGGGTCCAGGCCGCCTTCCTCCAGGACCCCGACGCCTAGGCGAGCACCCAGCGGGGCGGGTGTCCGGGGTCGGTGGGGCAGATGAAGACGTGGAGGTCGCGGTCATTGCCGAAGCGAAGCCGGGTGGGCTGGGCAGCAGAGGGGCCGCCGCGAATCGAGGCCTTGCCCTGCAGCGAGGGGTCGCGGTCCTCCAGCGGCATCCAGCTGTGCGAGTCGCCAGCCATCTCGTAGCCCTCGCCGGTCAGCAGCAGCCGCATCGGAGACGCGCAGGACTCGCAGCCGATGGCCATCGGTCCGGTCGACGCCCAGCTGGGGTAGCCGCCTGCCCGCCAGCCGGGCGGGATCGACAGGTCGCCCTGGTAACTGGCGGCACCGGCACCGTGCTCCGCCGCCTGGGCGTCCTCCCACGCGTCGATGCGCGCGATCAGCGGAGCAGGCAGTACGCCCTCCTCCGCCCACGGATAGGTGTCCACCTCCTCGGGGTGCAGGACGCACGGCTCGGGCAGCTCGTCCTCCCATCGCAGCAGCGGCACTTCGGGCGCCGGGGCAAGGAATCGGTTCGCACGCTCGGCCTCGCCGGAGTGCCGCCACCGCAGCAGGTAGCGGCGCTCCCCGTACGGGCCGTGGGTGAACGGGCAGCGGAAGATCTGCACCAGGTCCGCACCGTCAGGCCCGCATTCCAGGGCGGGAATGTCCCGGCGGAAGAACTGGGCGAGCCCCGTCAACGGCACCGGCCCGTCCTGCCCCGGCATCCCAGAACCGGGCCAGGGCCTGCTCGTCGGCCTCGTTCCTGCGGCCCGGGACTTGCGGATCTCGTCCGGCGCGTAGCCCTCGTCCTCGCGGCGGTGCGGCTCACGGCACAGCGGCCACGGCTCGTCCTGCGGCCACAGCATCGGCCCGCCGATGTGGCTCTCCCGCATGCCGGGCCGCCCCGGCCTCGGGTGCAGACGGGTCACCCGGCCCCGGTGAGCGGCCAGCTCCGGGAACACCGCCTCCACGGACACTGGTCTGGCCGGCGTGGTCCTCGTCATGCGCCGACCGTACCCGGCCGCACGGACGCTGCAGCAAGCGGTCAGCCGGGGCATGACCGACGGCCGCACAGAGCTCCTGCGCCGTCAGGAAGGGACCCCGCCGTACGGCGTGGAGGGACATCCGCCCGTGACAGATGAACACCGCGTCGTAAGGGCACGAAAGCCGCGCCCAGCATCCGGCGGGCCCCCTTCACGCAGCAGCGATGACACGCACCCGCTCAGCCTGACGATCCGCCCGGTCCCGATCACAACCACGACGCCTACCATCACCCCCATGATCGACTCATCCGGCCTGGCCCCGTTCCATCTGGACGAAACCGGCGAAGCCGACCCCTCCCACTGCCTCTATCTCTTCGACCGCGACATGGAGCAGGTCGCCCACGTCTTTGAGGAACACCACGCTGAAAGCCACGGCCACGGCTGGGAGGGGCTGGCCGAGTCACTGGTCAGCTCCCGCATGCAAGCTCCACTTCGGGTCTGAAGCCGGCACATTCGTCGTCTCAAGCAGCGACCTCACAGCCCTCACGGAGCTGGCCGTCCTCCTGCACTCCGCCTTCCACAACCGCGAACTCCTCAAGCAGCACATCCTGACGGCCGGCCCACGCTTCCTGGACCGACAGCACCCCTGAGCGGGACCAGCACCCGCCATCACCCCACCCACAGGGCCCCAACGCCGCCCGGCACAACGCATGTTCCGCCGACCGGCCAGTCATCCCAGCCCGCTGCCGACGGCGATACCCTGACGGCGAAGAACAGGAAGTCGGGCCTGGCCGAAGAGGCATGGACGTCCTGGGAACGGCTCACGGGCGACCGGTTCACCCCTCGCCGTCTCCCCCGCCCTGCCAGCGCCCACGCACCAGCGCCTTCACCCCCACAACCAGGCCCACCACGCTCACGATCACCGCAACCCCCACGACGGCCACCACACCGCCCACGGCGAGGAAGAACACCAGCAACGCCCACAGAGGCGGATCACCGTCCACCGGCCGCCCAAGTTTGTTTTCGCGACATACGTGTCACGACGCGCCGTCACGCCAACACGGTTCCCGCCACTCCCCCGAGCCATCCCCGCGACGCAGACGGCCCACATGCCCGCCATCTCCCCCCGTCATCCCACGCCGCCACAAAACCAGGGGTACCGGGGCCAGGAGGCGAGCGGGCAGCCGGGCGGCGGGCCACGGGGAGCCAGGCGCTGCTCCGATTGAGGGAATCTCGTCCCCGGCGCTTGGAAGAGGGGAGAGCCTGTGCCCTACGGTGGGCGGGCAGCTGAGGCTGCAGGGGCCCTCCAGGCTCCTTGCCGGCACACTCCCTGGGACCCGGCACCAGGGACGCGGCAGAAGCCCGGTGAGCGGGAGTGGGGTTTCAACGCCATCAACGGTCTACGTCCTCTGGGGCGTCGGTCGCCGGGAGCCGCCGCCGGGAGAACCATGGCCACCGACTTCCGCCAGTTGAAGCAGCTCGCTCGTGCCCTCGGGCTCACCTACCAACAGCTCCTCGCCCGCTACCACGCCCACCAGGGACCGGACGCCCCGTACTCGGGAGCCATCGGGTGGGCGCAAAGGGAGCTGCAGCGCGTCGCTGCGGCCCGGGCGCAGCAGGCACTGCGTACGGGGTTCGCCGACTCCCAGGTCTGTCACCGCGACTGGGCGCCACACGCTTTCTCCCTCGACGCTAGCGTGCTCGCGCGGCTTGCGGCCCGCGCCGAAGCCGACCGCGCCGTGCTGCCCCGCATCACGCCCGGCCACTACCTCAACGCCGCCCTGCGCACCGCACCACGCCACCTGCCCAGGCAACTCGCATGCATGGACGACTTCCTCCCCGCCGACGGCGCCCGCCGAAACCAGAAGATCACCCTCTCCATCGGCGCGGAGGCCCGCACGATGCTCTCGACCCTGCGGATCACACTCGCCGCCGCCCAACTCCCCCGCAGCCAGCCAGCCGTCGTGTCCGCACTCGCCGCACACTTCCTCAACCAACTACTCCCGGGGCACAGCCCCCACGAAGCACCGAGCGGGAACACCACCGGCGACTGACCGCCCGCCCCACCAGCGCGCGCCCGGGGCGCCCGTACACGGCGAACGCACAAGCAAGCCCGCCCCGGCCCTGGGCGAGGCAGTAGGCAGAGGGAGTGCTGGCGCACGGGATCACACGAGGGCACGGATACCGAAGCCGACGACGACGTACACGAACCCGAACACCGCCATCCAGGCAAACCCGAGCATGCCGCGCCGCCGCCACGTGCGGGTGTACGCGTCGGGGTTCCCCTCGGCCTCGAACCACGACCGCACCCCACGGAGGTCCTTGATCAACACCAGGCCGAACAGGCCGAACACCGCGAAACCGGCAAAGACAAGCATCAGCGCAAGCATCTCGTGATCACATCAGACGGGGCCAGGACGTGTACAGCGCCCGCCGGACTGCGGAGCTTGGCCGAGGGACAACTCGCCCGCACTGTCCTGGCCGATCTGCGGGAGACCGACGCGGTCCTCAGCACGATGAACGCCGGGCACCGCGCCGATCGGTGGACCACCAACGCGCTGTCCACCGATCAGGGACGGGCGCCGGCCCGGCGCCTCTCCCGCCAGGTCCTCGTCACCGAGCAGGGCACATGGTCACAGCCCCTCCCGGAGATCACCGTCATCCACTGACAGAGCCGCGCCAGGGCGGTCAGCCGCCCGCATGAGTATGCGTACTCATGCGCGGGCCCCTGCATGCGCGGAAGGTGGACACGGAGGTGGGGACATGACGGGCATGGCAGACCGGCGGCTCCGAGGCCTCGGAGCGTTCAAGCAGGCGGGCGGGCTCCTGCTGGCGTTGTCTCTGGGAGGACTGGCGACGGCGTGCACGCGCGAGCCGGCCGCGCCGGAACTGCGCGCGCAGGCCACCTCCCCCCAGGCCGCATCCCGCAGGACAGCGGAGGAACAGGGCATGCGCACGCTGATCGCGCGCCTGACGGCCGTGGAGGGACTGGAGCACGTGCTCACGCGTTTGCGTGACTCCTGCGCCCGGCCCACCAAGCACTCAATCTTCGAGAACAACCCCCCGCGCAACGCCCTGGAGTGCCGCATGGACGCGGACGTCTACTTCGGGGTCCAAGCAGACATCACCGATGTTGTCGCCCGGATCGGAGCAGCCCGCATCGCGCCCTGGGAGCCGCAGGCCGACCAGGCCATCGCCTACGCACTCGACTACCAGCGTGCACACGGCCGCCACCCGGACGGCACCCTCATGAGCGCTCCACGCCTTCAAGCCCCGGGGGTCCGGATCGAATGGGACCAGCCAGACCCCCTCCCCCAGCAGGTCGAGGAACCCCTGCCGTGCTTCCCCGCCAAGGACCCCATCTACGAACGCTGCTCGATCACCCCGCACACCCCGACGAGCGTGGCGACCGCACGGTCCCGCTACGGCAGGGTCCTCGCCCTCCACCTCACCTCATCCGCCTATCCCGGGTACTACTTCACCGTCCCCCGCAAGAAGTGACCCGCCCCGCGACGACGGCCCCCATCGGTGATCGGGAGACGGGCGCCGCCACCAGTGTCTCGGCCGTTCTCTTCGCCGCCCCGGGCCCACCATGGGCGGCAGCGCCAACGCCGCGCACACGGCCTTCCTCGCCCTGTCCACCACCGCCAATGCACCAACAAGCTCATACCGGCAAATCCACCACGTGCCCGGCTGGCAACTCCAGCCATTTGAGGGACCCGCTACCCCAGTGCGTTCCGCTGCCAAGCAGGAGTCGGGCCGCGCAGATTCCCGCGCCGGCAGGGAGGGGTCCCACCGCCAGAGAGTTCGGGCTTCCCGGGGGCGGGGAAACGGGGCGTGGCTGGTCTCGGCAGCCTTCGTCACAAACCGTTAGTGCTGATGGTTACGGTTTGGGTTGTGACTGAGCTGCTTCCCGCCTTCCCGTACCACTGCGATCCCGTCGCCACGGGCGTGATCGTGCCTTCCGGCACGGCCTGCGTCTGCTGCGGGCGGGAACGGGGCTACGTCTACCGGGGCCCTGTGTACGCGGCCGAGGAACTCGGGGGCCGACTGTGCCCGTGGTGCATCGCGGACGGCAGCGCCGCCGAACGCTTCGACGCCCACTTCACGGCGGGGACCTGCCTGGGCGACGACGTACCCCTGGACGTATTCGCAGCCGTGGACCGCCGCACTCCCAGTTTCGAGGGGTGGCAGGAACCTCAGTGGTTCTTCCACTGCGGCGACGGCGCCGCCTTCCTCGGTCCGGCCGGAGCCGCCGAACTCGCCGCCCGCCCCGAGGCACTGGAGATGCTCAGGCAGGACGCCAACAGCCGGGACTGGCCAGCGGACCAGGTCCAGGACTTCCTCGCCGCGCTGGACAAGGACGGCGAGGCCACGGCCTACCTCTTCCGCTGCCGGATCTGCGCAGCCCACCTCGCCTACACCGACTTCGCATAGACCCCGCAGACGAACCGAACCCGCCTCCACGGTGAAGAGGGCGAGAGCCACGCCCCTCGTACCCCTCGACGGCGGCAAGGCCTCCGCTGTCAACCGTCACCGAAGGCACACCACACTCGCGCACGTACGTCGAAGATCTCAAGCAGCCAAGAAGGCTGCGCGCCCGAGCCGAGCGCTCCCGCCCCCGCTGGAAGAAGATAAGTATCCGCACTCATGCCTCCCGCCGAAGGCGCGGCGACGATGGCGCCATGGTCACCACTTCGAAACGTGCCCGCTCGCCCCGGGGCGCCTGGGTCGCCGGGGCCGCTGCCGTTCTGATCGCCGCTGTGCCCGTCGCCGCCTGGTGGCTCATGGGACAGCAGAATGTGGACGGAGTTGCGCCGGCCGAGCTGGACTACGCCTTTCGCCCCCTCGCCATCGGGCCGGCGCAGGAGACCGCGCTGGGTGCGGCCGCGCTGCTGCTGGCCCTGTGTTCGGCGGTGTTCCTCCTGGACGCCTCCCGGCGCGGGCGGTTCGATGCGCGATGGTGGCAGGTCGTCCTTCCCCTGCTCGCCGCAGGGCTGCTGCTCGGGGTGGGCTGGCGCATCCTCACAGCGGGAGTGATCGGAGCCAACATCGGCGCCGGACTGGCCCTCTTCCTCGCTGGCCCCACCGTCACCGCCCTGGTGGCGGGCGCCGTGGTCCGAGGCCTGCTGCTGCGCTTCACCAAGAATCCCCGCTGACCCGCTCGCGGCGCGAAAGAGGGTACAGGTGGCCCGGCCGGCGGGCCGGACCTGCTTCTCCGGTGCGACAGGGCGAGGGGCCACGCAGTACCCCCTGCCACCGGCTCTGATCGATGCCGTCACTGATCCGGTGAGCGGGGGCACACAGCGGCAGCTGGGCGAGCGCAGCCCGTCTCCGCCTCCTAGATCCAGTTCGCCCACCCGAAGGTGAACAGATACGACCGGCGCCACGCATCAGCCCCCCGGATACCGCGCAGGTACATCACCGCAAGCGCCACGAGGAACAGCCCCGCGAAGCCTGCGGCAACCAGGCCCCCGGTAACGGGACCTGCGAAACAGCCCACCAGCACGCTGGCCACCACCACGACGGCCACACCCCCGTGCGCGGCGGGCATATCGGCACGGAAGACCTCCCTCACTGCCGCCCGCGTCGCCCGCATGTCGGAGGTGTACCGCTCCCGCGCCGCATCCTGATCGGCGCCAGGCCCTTCCGGCCACTGCTGCACCGTCATCCCCCCTCGGCGAGTATGAGCCCCCGGCAACCCTGGCCCGAGGGGCAGCCATGGTCAAGTGCGGTGCCACCGAGGGCAATCGCCTCGGCCCCAACGACGACCTCGCAGACGCCTACCGAGACTGGCTCACCGCCGGTGGCGACGGACGGGGTCAGGGGCGGGGTTCGGCATCGACCCCGCCCCCGGCCCACCTCTGCGTCAGCTGGGCGGAGCCTCGGTGGCGCAGAGGCTGGAGGCGATGAGATCGTAGGTCACCGCGACGAGCGAGGGAATGTGCATGCCGGGAAGGCCTGGGACGGGCGAGGCCGTGAGGCTGCTGGAGCGCGAGTTGCGGATTGCCGGGCGGGAGACGGGCGATCTGGACGCGGAGGATGCATGGCGTGTTTTCCTGCGCTTCAGCCGGCTCCGTTTCACCACAGCGGACACGCCCGACGCGGACGGCCTGCTCGTGCAGTACGGGATCTACGCCTTCGACGGCCCTGCGACGTTCACCCTGGACTTCGCCCGGCAGTTCGAGGCCGTCGACAGCGACGGCAATCATGAGCACTACGTGCAGGTGCACTGCGAGCTGCGCTACCAGCCTGTTCCTGCCCTGCACGCCTTGGGGAACTGGAGCTCCTGGTACTTCCACGACACCGAGGAGTCCCTGGACAGGTGGGCACAGGCAGTCAGGAACCAGCCCGCGTGGGCCGCGACCGACACACTGACACCCACGGAGATCAGGGTCTATCAGGAGCAGGTGTAGGTGTAGACATCGGCACGGTGCCCTCATCAACCCGGGCGCGCCCGTGCGGAGGGCTGCGGCCAGCCGCTGCTGCGTGTCGGTAAGCCGTGCCAGTTCTTCGACGCGACGCCCCCGTTGGTGCGCTCGGCCATGAACCAGCACCCCTCCCAACGCCCCCGTCCCTGGAGGAAGCTGGGGTCACACCGCCTGGGAGGGATCACGTGGACATGCGCCGCACGGCACCGGTGACCAGCAGTCGAGGCGAGCGCCCGACCCCGCGCACGCGACAGGTCGGCTACCTGCTGGTGTGGCTCATCCTGTGGTTCGCCGCGCTCCTGGCCGCGCAGGCACTGCGGGAGGCGTTCGTCTTCGTGCCCGGCTTCGTGCCGTGGGACGGTGAAAGCCCGCGCGGCTTTGGTGCGTTCCTCGGCGCGGCAGCCGTATTCGCCGCCCTGGCCGTCTGGGCCGGCTGGGGGATCATCCCGGTGCGGGCCGCCGCCAGGCGGTTCGCCCACGGCCTGGGACTGCGCCCGGCGTCGCGGCAGCAGACGCTGCACTGGGCGGCTGCGGCGCTGGCCACCGCCGTCGTGCTGTGGGCGGCATCGCAGCTGGTGATGCGCCTTCCCCACCTGACGTCGGTACCCGCGGACGAGGATGCGCGTACGGTCGCCGTGGCGCAGACCTCGGTCCTGGTCCGGTTCGGCTACGGGCTGCTCGCCCCCGCACCCCTGGAGGAACTCCTGTACCGCGGACCGCTGCTGGCGCTCTGGCTGGCCCTCGCGGCAGCCCGGCGGCGCGGCGGCTGGATGGGGCGGCGGTGGGTGCGCTGGTGGCTGACCGGGGCCGCCACCGGTGTCTCGGCCGTTCTCTTCGCCGCCGGGCACACCATGTACGGCAGCGCCAACGCCGCGCACGCCGCCTTCCTCGCCCTGGCCGCCACCGCCGTCACGCTGTGGCAGCGCTCCCTGATTCCCGCGCTGGCCGCCCACGGGCTGTACGACGCGTACGCCTTCGCCTGGGGATGACCCCGCACAGGCCGCGTCTGTCCGCTGCGGCCTTTCGCCACAGCCGCCAGCGGCCCGTCCGTCCTTTCCCGGCTGTCGCGGTCGCGCATGACGTGATCGTCGACGCCTCGGCGGGCCCGAAGTCGTCGACGCCCGGCATCTCGGTGACCCCGATCAGCGGGCTTCTCCACAGCGCTGGTGTCTTCCTCAGGTCAGCATCATGATCAGACCGCGCAGCGGTGGCGGCAGCATGCCTGGCCGGCACATCAGCCCGCGGGCGCGGGGCAAGCGGGTCCGGGTCCACCGTGCCGGCACTAACATGGCGCGGTGAACACCCCCGACTACCCTCGTGCCGAGAGCCCGGTACACGAAGCCACCGAACTGGCGTGGGAAGCGGCGACCGCCCGCATCCAGGACGCCAACCTCGCCCGGCTACGCCAGGAAGATCCCGACGCTGACCGCCTCTTCCCACCCGGCCCGGCCTTCACCGAGGCCCTGACCGACCAGGGCGTCATGCACCGGCTCGGCGCCGCACTGGAAGCGTACGGAGCGGCCAAGCACACGGCAGACCGCATGGACCTGTTCCAGCGGCTGTTCGCCGACACCACCAGCGACGGGACCCTGCACGCCGGCTAGAGCCTCCGACCACCATGACAGCCGCCGTGGGACCGGCGGGACGGCCATCAGGATCACTGCGGGGTGCCGACGCTCTGTGACGAGCCGTGAGCAAGCCGAACGTCACGAGATGAGGCAGTGGCCCTACGTGAACAGGCCCCGGCCAGGACCCGTTCCGCGCGTCTTCGTACAGTGCGTACCTGGACCAACCGGCCCCGTACGCAAGGGACACCGCCATGACGCATCCAGACCGTGACGGGCTGTCCCGTGTGCCGGGCCGGAACCACACCTGCCGCCAGAGCCGTAACAACTGCGCGGAGAACTTCCCCCAACTGCACGACGTCATCGGCCACGACCAGGACGGCCACCGCGTCGCCGGAGCCCTCATCCACCACGCCATCACCACCCCCGAGGCACTGAGGGCCCGCGATCCCCAAGATCTCCTGCTCCTGCGCAACGTCGGCCAACGGGGGCTCCGCGTGCTGCAGGAACGCGGCGTGCTCGGCCACCGCGTCGGCCACCGTGCGCTGGTCTACCTCGCCACCGCACACGACCGCGCCAGCCTCGCCGAGTTCGACCGCCTGAAGGCCCTGACCGCACACGCCCGTGCCCAGGACCTCGACATCATCGGCGTCGTCCTGGAAAACGCCCACCACAACGCCGACGAGCGGCGAACCCCCCAGTGGCGCGCGGCCCTGCGCGAGATCGACGGCGGCACCCTCGACACGATCGTCACCTGGGACCCCGCCACCGGCCAGCCCACCGCCTGGCCCGCCGGCACCGGCCGCTAGAGCTCCGCAAGCCCGTCGCTGACCGCCTCGCGCCCACGTGGGGCTATGCCCGGCCGGCCACCGGCAGGCGACGGGGGTTCTCCGCGCTCTACCAGATCACCACTCCGCCACCCGCTTGGACGGCGCGGCGCGCGGCATCGCTGATGTGCGCCAGCGTCGAGGTCAAGTTATGCGTGTGCTCCTCGGCTCCATGGGCTGGGTCCATGCCCGCGACGATCAGCGGCACATGGGAGACGAGCAGGGCGCACTCGTCGAGGAAGGCCACGACCTCGTCCGGCTCGACGTAGAGGTCATCCTCGGCCAGGCGGGGAAGGAACCGGGCGCCGAGTGAGCGGACCATGGGCGAACCCCACACACTCGTGCGCCACCGCTCGAAACCTGCCGTGTCCGAGACACCATCGGGCACGTCCAGGAAATCGCGGGTTCCATCGGGCGCGTACACGAACACATTCACCAGCAGGCTCATACCGGCAACCCCACCACGTGCCCGGCCGTCAACTCCAGCCATTTGAGGGGCCACTGCGACAGAGAGGCAGACCGGGGAAGGAGACACGGTCGCACCGAGCTCCTGTGCCATCAAGACTGCTCCCGCCGTACGAAGTGGGGCATCTGTCCGTGACAGATGATCACCGCGTCGTTACGGTTGCGGGAGCCGCGTCCCCGCTGGGCGCGTGACGGGAGGGAGCAGGAGATGATCCGCCGCGACAGCGTCTGGGGTGTACGAGGCGCCGACCCGAGGTGGGGCCTGTGCCACGCCGACCCGAACTGGGGCCTGCACCGTGACCCCGGCTGGGGACGCTCTGTGCCCCACACCGAGCAGGACTGACCCGGCGCGCGTCCCGGTCCCGGTCCGGCTCCCAGCGGCAACGCCCCCAGCCTCACGTGCTGGTGAGCGGGGCGTATGACAGGCTGGGAACGCCCGGCGGGAGCCCATTGATGAAGCCGATGCCCCGCCGGGCATTCAGCAGCCCCGTTCACGGGCTGCCGGTGGGGGTGCGCATGGCTGCGCGGTGGCCGGGCCACGCCCGCGTCGCGGCAGCGGTGTGAAGTCGATGCCGAGTCGGTTCCCGCACGGGCCGGAACAGCCGTTCACACGGCCGAGCGGCGCGTATCCCGCGCAACGCCACACGCAACCTGGCCACCGGTGGCCGCGCGCAGCGATACGACGCCGACGGCGTGCCAGTGCCCGCGCGGACGGGCCGACGTCATCGAAGAGAACCAGGGCGCGCCGGTAGGCGGCCGCGGCCACTGGGAGGTTGTCTTTCCTCCCACTCCCGCCAGCCAGCAAGAAACCTCATGGCCCAGCAGCCGGCTGCGGACCCATAATCCGGACGTGGACCTCTCGGATGACGGCCCGGCCCTGGAGGACAGATGGGCGCAGAGCGACAACAACCTGTGCGGGCTGCTGCCGGACAGCCGGAACGCCTCGCACGTCGCCGAGCGCTTCGTGCGGGCCGGATGGCAGTCCCGGTCATCCTCCTGGGAAGGCTACGAAATCGAGACCAGCTGGTGCCAGTTCGAAGCCGACCCCACCGACAAATCCGCCACCCTGCTCAACGGCGTCATCGACCCGGACCGGCTCGACGACCTCGCCGCACTGCTCACACGGTTCGGCCTCCGCTTTCACCTGGAGCTCTACGACGACGAGCGCGACCTCATCCGGGAGATCAAGGGCTGACCGGGGGGACGCTGAATGCTACGCAAGCTCACCGCCGCCCCCCGGGGGAAGGAAGGTAGGTGTTGCCGCCCGTCCAGTTCACTCCGACGCCGGTGCTTCGTCCTCGGGTGCCAGGAATGCGGGTGGAACCCTTGCAATCGGGGAGTTGGGCCGGTGGGCCTGCGCCACGGAGAACGGGGAGAGCGGCCCGGCGGCCCGGTCGATGTCGGATCCGATACTGAACTGAGACCGTGTTTGAGATCTGTTCAGTGGGTTCGTTGTAGTGGTCGTGGTCCGTGCCTGACAGCGGGGCCGCCTCGGGTGAGCCGGCGCAGCAT
>NZ_JBHWUR010000112.1:7790-24506 GCF_042737755.1 Streptomyces sp. NPDC059994 | reverse complement strand
TCAGCGGCGCGGCGGCCGGTCCGGCTCGTACGAGGGCGGCGGGCCCGGCGCGAGGCCGCGCCCGGCGAGCAGGGTGCGGCAGCGGGCCGCTGTCCGCCGCGCCACCCGGGCGGCCCCGACCGTCGCCCGGCCTCAGCGGCGCGGCGGCCGGTCCGGCTCGTACGAGGGCGGCGGGCCCGGCGCGAGGCCGCGCTCGGCGAGCAGGGTGCGGCAGCGGGCCGCTGTCCAGTCGGACAGCGCCCATAGGGCCCTATCGGCTCATATCGCGGAGGCGTCCGGGCCCATCCGGTTGTGGATGGCGCTCTGTACCTCGGCCTCCTCGGCCGGGTCGTCGGCCAGGCGCCGCAGCCGCTCCGCCACGCGCGCGTCGACGAGCTCGGCGTACTGGGCGGCCACTTCGCGGGTGGTCTCCTCGCAGTCCCACAGGCACTCGATGGCGAAGCCGGTGGGGAAGGACGGGTCGGTGGCGGCGAGCGCGCGGGCGGTGCGGCCGCGCAGTTCGGAGGAGGCGGTCTCCCGGTAGAGGTGCCTCAGTACGGGGGCGGCGCAGCCGATGCCGAGCCGTCCGGCCCCGTCGACGAGGGGGCGCAGCAGGGGCGCGTCGGGCCCTTCGGAGCGCACGCACTCACGCAGTGCGCCGAGGACCAGCTGGGCGTCGTCGGCCTCGCCCCGGCAGGCGAGGACGCCCGCGGCGGCGGCGCCGAGCGCGTCGGGCCGGTGCACCCAGCCGCGCGCCCGGTCGACGGCCTCGGGTCCGCACATCCGCTCGAAGGCGTGGACGGCGGCCTCGGCCACCGTGTGGGAGCCGCCGCCGACGGCGGCCTCGATGAGGTCGAGCACGCGGGGGTCGCGTGACTCGGTGAGGTAGTGCAGGGCGGCGCAGCGGGCGCCGTCCGAGCCGGCGCGCGCGGCCTCGATGATGAGGTCGCGGTCGTCGGGCCCGGCCACCGCGCCCAGGCAGCGGGCGGCGGGCAGGGTGAGGTCGGCGCCGCGCTCCAGGCCCTCCTGGGCCCAGTCGAAGACGGCCTGGACGCTCCAGCCCGGGCGGGGCCCGGACGGTCGCATCTGGCGCTGCCAGCGGTCGAAGGACCCGGCTTCCCGGGCGGCGCGCACCCGTGCGCCGACCACCTCCCGGGTGTCCTCGGCCCACAGCCGCCAGGGCCGGGGCTCGAAGGCGTCCCGGACGGTGGCGGCCAGTTCGGCGTCGCCCTCGGGGGTGCCGGGGAACCGGGCGAGGACGGGGCCGGCGAGGCCGCGCAGGGCCGCGTCGTCGTCACGCAGAGCAAGCTCGTCCAGGGCCCAGCCCCAGTTGGCGCCGCACACGGCGTACCGCCGCAGCAGCAGCAGCGCGTCGTCCCTGCCGTAGGAGGCGAGGTGGCCGAGGACCGCGAGCGCGAGACCGGTGCGGTGCTCATCGGCGTCGAGGACGTCCTCGGCGCTGAAGAGATGGGCCTCGATCTCGTCGAGTCCGCCGTCGAGATCCAGGTAGAGGCGCGCGTAGTACAGGGAGCGGTTCTCCACCTGCCAGTCGTGGCGGGGGTCGCCCAGTACACAGTGGTTCAGGGCCGCCAGGGCTTCTGGGCGCGGGGCGGCGAGCGCGTGCAGGGTGCCGTCGCCGCGGCCCCGCTGCAGCAGGCCGAGCAGCGTACCGCTCGGCGCTATGACCGGATCAAACATGGAAGTAGCCTCACATCAAGCTGTTGACGCAACCGGGATTCGTGCCGTGCCCTAGTAGGCCGCGCGCCAACATGTTCGGCCGTCCGCCGTCTTCTTGCTGTGAGTCATCTTCCTGCCTCTCGTCGTGTGGCCCCCGATGTAAGGACCCTGCCCCTGATGAAGGGGCTCGTCGTCATGATGACCCAGGCATTTCGCCACCGCGACCACATTTACGAGCCCCTCTCACCAGGTACGCAGGGGCACCCGGTACAAACCTCAGCGGTCGCCGAAGAGTGCGAGCAGTTCCGTCTTGCCGAACATCCGTGCGGTGTCGAGCGCGGACGGCGTTCCGGCGGAAGGATCGGCTCCGCCTGCGAGCAGCGCCTTGACGACCGTGTCCTCGCCCTTGAAGACCGCACCCGCGAGCGGGGTCTGGCCGCGGTCGTTGGCGCGGTCGGCGTCGGCGCCGCGCGCGAGGAGCACGGAGACCGCCTCCGCGTGCCCGTGGTAGGCGGCGAGCATGACGAGCGTGTGGCCCTTGTCATTGGTGAGGTCGGGCGAGACCCCGGCGTCGACGTACGCGGCGAGCGCCTCCGCGTCTCCCCGGCGCGCCAGATCGAAGATCCTGGTCGCCAGCTCGACCACCTCGGGATCGAGGTCATCGCTCATCGCACGGACCGCCTTCCACTGCGTACGGCGCCCCTCGGAACGCCTGTGACCTGGGCCCGCACGGCACCGGGGCCGTACGAGTGAATCGACAGGGTACTGCCCGCCGGGCGACATGGTTCGGCCCGCCCGGGGCACATCTCACCGCGAGTGACGACATCCGGCGCCGCAGCCGCACAGTGTCCCGCCCGCGACCCGGTTCCCTGTCCGCCACTCCAGTGAAAATCAGAGAATTTCACCCGATTGCACCTTTTATCACATAGATACTTCCTGTGATCCTGGAAGAACTCATGGTGACTGTCCCCCTCAACCAGGAGAACTTCTCATGATCCTCTCCATCTCAGGCGTCGTCCTGCTCGGAATCATCGTCTTCCTCTTCTTCCGGAAAGACGGTCTGAAAGCGTCGCACGCCATGGTCTGCGCCCTCTTCGGCTTCTACCTGGCGGGCACCGCGATCGCCCCGAGCATCAAGGCCGGCGGCCAGAGCCTGGCCAGCCTGCTGGGCGGGATCAAGTTCTGAGCTCCCGCAGTCCCGACCACCCCCCTCAGGAGACCGACGTGGCCCGGCGACCACTCCCCCGCATTCTGAGCAGCACGAGCGCGCCGATCGCCCGCAGCCGCGAGATCGCGCGCACGGCCGCCGACAGCGCCACCGACGTCCTCCATCCGCTCATCACGATCAGCCGCGGCCTGCGGCTGATCGCCGCCGCCCTGCGCTGCAAGTGGACCGCCACGCCCAGGGAACGGCGTGGTCCCGCGCTGTTCCTGGTGGCGGCCGTCGTCCTGGTGGTCGCGCTCATTCCGTACGGGCCGCTGCTCGCCCTGATCACGGTGATGGCCGCGGCCGCCTGGAAGGGCCGCGAGCGCACCCCCGTCAAGACCGGGCCCGACGAAGCCGAGACCGCCCGCCTCCAGGCGCTCTACGAGGCGCTTGTGCCCTACTTCTCGGTGGCGGAGGACCCCAGTCCGCTCTTCGCCCACGGCGGGGAATGGGCCAACGCCTTCAGTGAGTACGAGTTCGACGAGGCGGGCCGCGTCACCCGGCTCCTCATCCACTACCCCGCGTACTTCACGGACGGCGAGCCCGAGGCGCGCGCCCGTATCGAACAGCTGCTGCACACCAAGTCCGGGCGCGGCCGGGAGTACCGGTTCGAGTGGGACGAGGAGGGCAACCAGCTCGTCATGCGCGTCCTCGACGCGCTCTCCACCTCGATCGCCGCCCAGCGCTTCGTCGCGGGCCCCGGCGAGACCGTGCTCGGGTTCACCGACGCCGACGCGGTGCAGCGGACCGTGCCGGTCACCGAGGGCGACGACGTCCGCGACGCTCCGCCGGTCGTCTGGCGCACCGGCCCGCGCTCCACCGAACCGCACCTGCTGGTGGTGGGCGAGCCCGGCAGCGGCACCACGACCCTGCTGCGCTCCATCGCCCTGCAGGTGCTCCAGCACGGCGACGTGCTCGTGGTGGAGGGCAGCGGCACCGGTGAGTACGCGTGCCTGACCGGGCGCCGGGGCGTGCTCGCCGTCGAGTGCGGCCTCGCCGGGGCGCTGGCCACGCTGGAGTGGGCCGCGCACGAGACCGAGCGCCGGCTCATCGCCGCCAACCGCGCCCGCCAGGGGGGCCACCCGGCCCCGGACGACATCAAACGGCCGCTGTGGATCCTGCTCGACCGGCCGAGCGTCTTCGGGCACCTGGCCGCCGCCGACGGGCGGCCCGACCCGCAGCAGCTGCTCCAGACCCCGCTGCGGCACGGGCGGGCGGCCGGGGTGACCGTGGTGGTCGCCGAGCAGTTCGACAGCCTGGAGGCGCTGACCGAGCCGGTACGCACGCACACCCGCGCGCGCGTGGTGCTCGGCCCCTCCACCCCGGCGCTGGCCGAGTGGGTCCTCGGCGTCCCGCCGCACACCACCCCGACCACCTCGGTCCCGCCCGGCCGCGGCTACGCCCGCCTGGGCACCGGGCCCGTCCTGCGCCTCCAGGTCCCGGCGACGCCGGACCCGTACGACGAGGCGACCAGCGAGCAGCACCGCCAGGCGGTCCTGGACCTGCTCCCGGAGCGCGACCTCCCGGTGGAGGCGGCGCCCCGCCAGCAGACGGTGCCGGCGGAGGGCTGAGAGGCGCCCGTCACGCCACGAACGTACGCGGCGACTCGCCCCCGTTGCTCGCGCCCTTCTCCACCAGGCGGGCCGCCGCGGCGAGCCGCGCCGCCGCCTCGTCCGCGACCGGCCCGCTGACCGTGAACGGCAGCCGTACGTACCCCTCGAAGGCGCCGTCCACGCCGAACCGGGGGCCGGAGGGCACCCGTACGCCGACCCGTTCGCCCACTTCCGCAAGCCGCGAGCCGGAGAGTCCCCCGGTGCGCACCCAGAGCGTCAGCCCGCCCACCGGCACGTCGAACTCCCACTCCGGCAGCTCCCGGCGGACCGCCGCCACCAGCGCGTCACGGTTCTCGCGCGCCTGGGCGCGGCGCAGGTCGACCGCCTGCTCCCAACCGCCCGTGGCCATCAGCCAGTTGACGGCGAGCTGCTCCAGGACCGGGGTGCCGAGGTCGGCATAGGCGCGGGCGGCGACGAGGGAGCGGATGACGTCGGGGGCGGCGCGCACCCAGCCGATGCGCATGCCCGCCCAGAACGCCTTGCTCGCCGAGCCCACCGTGAGCACGGTCGCGCCCGCCGGGTCGAAGGCACAGACGGGGCGCGGCATGTCGATGCCCTCGTCCAGCCAGAGCTCGGACATCGTCTCGTCGACGACGAGCACGGTCCCGGCCGAGCGGGCCGCGTCCACCAGGGCGCGGCGCTGGTCCTCGCCGGCCAGCGCGCCGGTCGGGTTGTGGAAGTCGGCGACGACATAGGCGAGCCGGGGCGCGGAGTCGCGCAGCACCTGCCGCCACAGGGGCAGGTCCCAGCCGGTCAGCCCCTCGGCCATGGCGACCGGCACCAGCCGGGCCCCGGCCTCGCGCATCAGCTGGAGGATGTTGGCGTACGAGGGCGACTCGACCGCGATCCGCTCGCCGCGCCCGGCGAAGAGGTGGCAGATGGCGTCGATGGCGCCCATCGCGCCGGTGGTGACCATGATCTGCTCGGGCATGGTCGGGATACCGCGCGCCGTGTACCGCTCGGCGAGCATCTGGCGCAGCGCGGGCAGCCCGGCCGGATAGTCGCCGTGGGTGTGCGCGTACGGCGGCAGCTCCTCCAGGGCGCCCTGGACCGAACGGGTCAGCCACGGCTCGGGCGCGGGCAGCGCCGCGCACCCCAGGTCGATCATGGAGCCCAGCGACTCCGGCGGCAGCGGCTCCAGGCCGCGCGAGGGCAGCGGGTTGCCCGCCGGGACGGCCGTCCAGCTGCCCGCACCCCGGCGGGACTCCAGGAAGCCCTCGCCGCGCAGCGCCTCGTAGGCGGCGGCGACCGTGGTGCGGCTGACCGAGAGCGCCAGGGCCAGCTCCCGCTCGGCGGGAAGGCGGGCCGCCACCGGCACCCGTCCTTCGAGGACGAGGAGGCGGATCCCGTCGGCGAGCGCCCGGTAGGCGGGCGGCTTGCGGGTGCCCGCCGGGCGGGGCTGCTGCTGTGCGTTGAGCTGACGGGCGAGCTGTGCCGGCCCGACCGCCGAGGTCCACTGCGCCATGGAAGTCAGTCCACCTTCCCCGAATTGGCCATGGTTGGGAGGGGTTTCCCAGCCACAGAGTGTCATGCGCCGGTCCACTACCACCAGACAGGGGGGCACTCACGTGTCCACGCACCTCACCCGCAGGCTGCTCCAGCTCTACGTCGGCCTGACGCTGTACGGCGTGAGCTCCGCGCTGCTCGTGCGCAGCGGGCTCGGGCTCGAACCGTGGGGGGTGCTGCACCAGGGGATCGCCGAGCGCACCGGGCTGACCATCGGCGTCGTGTCGATCATCGTGGGCGCTCTCGTGCTGCTGCTGTGGATCCCGATCCGGCAGCGCCCGGGCCTGGGTACGGTCTCCAACGTCTTCGCCATCGGCATCGCGATGGACTCCACGCTCGCCCTGGTGCCGGACGTGCACGGGTTCGCCGTCCGGATCCCCCTGCTGGTCGGCGGGATCCTGCTCAACGGCGTGGCGACCGGCCTGTACATCTCGGCGCGGTTCGGCCCCGGCCCGCGCGACGGTCTGATGACCGGGCTGCACCGGCTCACCGGCCGCTCCATCCGGCTGGTGCGCACCTCGATCGAGGTGGCGGTGGTGGCGACCGGATTCCTGCTCGGCGGCTCGCTGGGCGTCGGCACGGTCGCCTACGCCCTCGCCATCGGCCCGCTCGCCCAGTTCTTCCTGCGCGTCTTCGCCGTCCCCGGGCCGGAGCGGACAGCGGCCCCGGAGCCCGCGCCCGCCGTCGCCGCCGAGCCCGTCACCGGGGCGGCACCGGCGCAGGCGATACTGCGCGGGTGACTCGCGTACGCCACCCCTATCTGGACCACCCGACACCGATCGCCTTCGCCCACCGCGGCGGGGCGGCCGACGGCATCGAGAACACCGCGGCCGCCTTCGGCCGGGCCGCGGCGGCCGGTTTCCGGTACTTCGAGACCGATGTGCACACCACCGTGGACGGCCGCCTCGTCGCCTTCCACGACTCCACCCTGGACCGGGTCACCGACTCCGTGGGGCGGATCGCCGATCTGCCGTGGGCCGAGGTGCGCCAGGCCCGGGTGGCGGGCCGCGAGCCGCTGCCGCTCTTCGAGGAGCTCCTGGAGGCGTTCCCCGAGGCCCGCTGGAACGTCGACCTCAAGGCCGAGGCCGCGCTCGGCCCGCTCGTGGAGCTGATCCGCCGGACCGGTGCGTGGGACCGGGTGTGCGTGGGCTCGTTCTCGGAGACCCGGGTGGCCCGGGCCGCCAAGCTGGCGGGCCCGCGCCTGGCCACCTCGTACGGGGTGCGCGGCGTCGCCGCCCTGAGGCTGCGCTCGCTCGGCGTCCCCGTGCCGCTGCGCCGGGGCGCGGTGTGCGCGCAGGTGCCCGAGGCCCAGAGCGGGGTCCGGGTGGTGGACCGGCGCTTCGTGGAGACCGCGCACGCCCTGGGCCTGCAGGTACACGTATGGACAATCAATGATCCCGATCGGATGACGAAACTCCTGGACCTCGGCGTGGATGGCATCATGACCGATCATCTGGAGACGCTGCGCAAGGTACTGACCGACCGGGGAACCGGGTTCTGACACCCGGCGCGCGCCCGAGGAACGAACGAAAGGGCGCGGGGTTTGACCGCCGAGACCATGGGCCGGGCCGCCGCAGAGGCGGCGCCGGACCCCGACCGCCGCCGCGAACAACGCGGCTGGTACTTCTACGACTTCGCGTGTTCGGTCTACTCGACGACCGTCCTGACGGTGTTCCTCGGGCCCTATCTGACGACGATCGCGAAGGACGCCGCCGACGCGGACGGCTTTGTGCACCCGCTGGGCGTTCCGGTGCGGGCCGGGTCCCTCTTCGCGTACGCGGTGTCCGCCTCCGTGGTGCTCGCGGTGGTCCTGATGCCGATGGTGGGCGCCGCCGCGGACCGCAGCGGCCGCAAGAAGCCGCTGCTCGCGGCGGCCGCGTACACCGGAGCCGCGGCGACCGCGGGCATGTTCTTCCTGGACGGGCACCGCTATCTGCTCGGCGCGGCGCTGCTGATCGTCGCCAATGCCGCGCTGTCGGTCTCGATGGTGCTCTACAACGCCTATCTGCCGCAGATCGCCGGCCCCGAGGAGCGCGACCGCGTCTCCTCGCGCGGCTGGGCCTTCGGCTACACGGCGGGCGCGTTCGTCCTGATCCTCAACCTGATCCTCTACTCGGGCCACGACAGCTTCGGGCTCTCCGAGGGCACGGCCGTACGGATCTGTCTGGCCTCGGCGGGGGTCTGGTGGGGCGCCTTCACGCTCGTACCGCTGCGGCGGCTGCGGGACCGGGGCGCGCCCGCCGGGCACGCCCCGGCCGAGGGCAAGGTGGGTGCGGGCTGGCGCCAGCTCGTCGCGACGCTGCGCGACATGCGCGCGCGTCCGCTCACGCTCGCCTTCCTGCTCGCGTATCTGATCTACAACGACGGCGTGCAGACGGTGATCTCGCAGGCGTCGCTGTACGGCTCCGAGGAGCTCGGGCTCGACCAGAACACGCTGATCGTCGCCGTGCTGCTCGTGCAGGTGCTCGCGGTGGCCGGGGCGCTCGGGATGGGGCGGCTCGCGCAGACGTACGGCGCCAAGCGCACGATCCTCGCCTCGCTGGCGGTGTGGGCGCTGATCCTGGGCACCGGGTACTTCCTGCCCGCCCACTCGCCCGCGCTCTTCTTCGTCCTGGCCGCGGCGATCGGCACGGTCCTGGGCGGCAGCCAGGCGCTGTCGAGGTCGCTTTTCTCACACATGGTGCCGAGCGGCAAGGAAGCCGAGTACTTCTCGGCCTACGAGATGAGCGACCGCGGACTGAGCTGGCTGGGGCCACTGGTGTTCGGGCTCGCGTATCAGCTGACCGGGAGCTACCGGGATGCGATCATCTCCCTCGTGATCTTCTTCGTGGCCGGCTTCGCGCTGCTCGCCCGGGTGCCGGTGAGGGCCGCCGTGGCGGCCGCGGGGAACCCGGTTCCGGCGCGGATTTAGACGTTGAAGTGAAAGGCCGGTAGTGTACGCCTTTGGCCTGCCAGGCGGACCGTTACTGCGTGCTCAAGTAGTGAAGACGCTGGGTGACATCTGCTGCCAGATGTGACAAACCGGGCACTGGTGGGTACAACAAGGGGCGGCACGACGGCGACACATGACCCACAACGGGAATCTTTACCGCCGACCGGACGTTGACCGGATGACGACGACAGCGACACCTGTCCTGTGGGCGACAAGCCCGGGAGGCACGATTCATGAGTGAGCGAGCTCTTCGCGGCACGCGCCTCGTGGTGACCAGCTACGAGACCGACCGCGGCATCGATCTGGCCCCGCGCCAGGCGGTGGAGTACGCATGCGAGAACGGACATCGATTTGAGATGCCGTTCTCGGTGGAGGCAGACATCCCGCCGGAGTGGGAGTGCAAGGCGTGTGGCGCCATGGCACTCCTCGTGGACGGCGAAGGTCCTGAAGAGAAGAAGGGCAAGCCCGCGCGTACGCACTGGGACATGCTCATGGAGCGGCGCACCCGCGAAGAGCTGGAGGAGGTTCTGGCCGAAAGGCTGGAGGTTCTGCGTTCCGGCGCCATGAACATTGCCGTGCATCCGCGCGACAGTCGCAAGTCCGCGTAGGCGCGCAAGCGCTCTTGGCGGAAACCGAAGAGTCGAGGGCCGGTCACACCGTAATGGTGTGACCGGCCCTCTTCTTTGCGTCAGGTTGCGTCAGGTCGCCGTACGTATGGACCTCAGTGGGTCAGCGGCGGACGGGGCCCCTGGTCGTCCCGCTGCGGGCGCTGGTCGTCCCGGATGACCTCGCCCTGCACCACCTTGCCGTCCGGGTGCTGCATACGGGCCTGCTGGAAGGCGTCACCCAGGCTGCCGGGCGCGGCCGTGCGCATCCGCTTCTCCAGCGAGCGCTCCGCGTACCGGGAGAGCGCCTTGCGCACCGGCGGCACCAGGCAGAGCAGCCCGAGCGCGTCCGAGAGCAGGCCCGGGACGATCAGCAGCAGGCCGGCCAGCATGGTCAGGGTGTTGCCCTCGCTGCCGGGCCGGGGGCCCGCGCCGGGAGCCGTCCCGGACTGCTGCTGCTGGATGGTCTCGGTGAGGTTGCGAAAGGCCCGGCGCCCGGCCCGCTTGATGACGAACGAGCCGAGCACGACACCGCCGACCAGCAGGGCGAACACGGTCAGTCCGCCGACCGCGTCCGCCACGGTGATCAGCAGCCAGATCTCCACGAGGAGCCAGGCGGCGATCCCCAGCGGGACGAGGGTGCGCGCACGGGAGCGCTTGGGCAGGGTCGGGGGCACGGTGCCGGTCGTCATGCTCCCAGTGTGCCTGGGAGCATGACGGGACGGCGTAAAGGATCCGCCGGCGGCCGGCGAACCGGAGCCGGACCGCCCGCTCAGGACGGCTTGCGGCCCAGGAGCTTGTTGGCGCGCGAGCCGACGCCCCAGGCGGTGACCCGCCACAGCGCCTCGACGATGATGTCGTTGCTCATCTTGGAGTCGCCGCGCTCACGCTCGACGAAGGTGATCGGCACCTCGACCACGTGGTAGCCGGCGGCGACGGCACGGCGGGCCAGGTCGACCTGGAAGCAGTAGCCCTGCGAGGCCACCTCGTCCAGGCCGAGGCCTTCGAGGGTCTCGCGGCGGAAGGCCCGGAACCCGCCGGTGACGTCGCGGATGTCCACACCGAGCAGCAGCCGGGAGTAGGTGGAGCCGCCGCGGGAGATGAACTCGCGGCTCTTGGGCCAGTTCACCACCCGGCCGCCCGGCACCCAGCGCGAGCCGAGGACCAGGTCGGCCCCCTTGAGCGCGGTGAGCAGCCGGGGCAGCTCCTCCGGCTGGTGGGAGCCGTCGGCGTCCATCTCGACCAGGACGCCGTAGCCCTCGTCGGCGCCCCAGCGGAAACCCGCGAGGTAGGCGGCGCCCAGGCCTTCCTTGCCCTTGCGGTGCAGGACGTGGACGTGGTCGTCCTCGGCGGCGAGCTCGTCGGCGATCTTGCCGGTGCCGTCGGGGCTGTTGTCGTCGGCGATCAGGACGTGGGCCTCGGGGACCGACTCCCTGACGCGGGAGACGATCGGCTTGATGTTCTCCGCCTCGTTGTAGGTCGGGATGATCACCAAGGCTCTGCCGAGCGGGCCGTACCGCCTCTGACCGCCGTCGTTCACTGCTGCCCCTTATTGTCCGTACGCAGGGCACCACCATAGCGAGCGGTCCGGACACTCCCGCACCGCGAGGTCCCAGGGTGTCGGAATGGGGGCCCGGCGCCCTTCGGGCCGGCCTCGGACCCGCTGGCTGCGGGCTGCCTGGAGCCGTTGTCTACTGAACGTCCGGACCCCATCCGGGTCGCACCCTCCCCCGAGCTCCCGCGGAGCAGGGGGGACCCCCCGGACGGCAGAAACCTTCTGTCGGCCGGACGTCCTGTGGTGGACCCGGCCGAACCTACCCGCCCCCGGCCGCTCTCTGTCAACAGCCGTTTGACCTGCGACGTCGAGGGAAACCAGCAGGTCAGCCAGGAGGATCCGCAGGTGATGGCGGCGCCCGGAGGGCAGCCTGACGGGCGTACGAAATGTCCCTACGTCACTCGTTCGGCCGGACAAAGACCGTTTGTCCGAACACCACCGTGCGCAGGCAGACCGGCAGCGCCGCCCCGGGGCTGAGGTCCGGCAGTCCGGGCGTGCCCGAGCGCGGGTCGGTCGACCAGCGGGCCACCCGGTCGTCCGGCGCCTGCACCACGAGCTCGCCGGTGCGCCACACCGCGTAGTCGGCGGGCGCGCCCGGCACCAGGGTGCCCGCGTCGTCCCGGCCGATGGCGCGCCAGCCGCCCCGGGTGTGGGCGGTGAAGGCGGCGCGGGCCGAGACCCGGTGCTCGGGGGTCCGGTGGAAGGCGGCCGCGCGGACGGTGCCCCACGGGTCGAGCGGGGTGACCGGCGAGTCCGAGCCGAAGGCGAGCGGTACTCCGGCGCGCAGCAGGGCCGCGTACGGGTTGAGGGTGCGCGCCCGCCCGGCGCCGAGCCTCTGGGCGTACATGCCCTCCTCGCCGCCCCACAGCGCGTCGAACGCGGGCTGTACGGAGGCGGTGAGGCCGAGCTCGGCGAAGGCGGCGATGGTCTCGGGGGTGAGCATCTCGGCGTGCTCTACGCGGTGCCGGGCGGCGCGGACGCGGGCCAGGCCCACCTTGGCGGCGGCGGCCCGCACCCCCTCGACGACCGCGGTGACGGCGGCGTCCCCGATGGCGTGGAACCCGGCCTGGAGCCCGGCCTCGGTGCAGGCGGCCACATGGGCGGCGACGTCGGCCGCCTCCAGGTGGCCGGTGCCGGTGTGCGGGGCGTCGGCGTACGGCTCGTGCAGACAGGCGGTGTGCGAGCCGAGCGCGCCGTCGACGAAGAGGTCCCCGGCCGCGCCGAGCGCGCCGAGTTCGCGGATGCGATCGGCGTCCTTGGGGCCGGTGACCCGCTCGGCCCAGTAGCCGAAGACGCGCGGGCCCGCCTCGTCACGGGCCAGCTTCAGGAGCGAGGTGAAGTCGTCCTCGTCGGAGATCTCGGGGCCGCCGCACTCGTGGAGGGTGCCGATGCCGAGCGAGGCCGCCCGGTGCAGCGCGGCCCGCTGGGCCTCCTCGCGCTGGCGCGGGGTGATCGCCGCGTGTGCGGCGGCCCGTACCGCGTGGTGGGCGGCGGCGGTCAGCGGGGCGTCCGGGTGGTAGCCGTCGAGCCCGGTGACGCCCGGGATCCGGTCGAGGAGCGCGGTGGTCGCGACGGCCGAGTGGACGTCGATGCGCGGCAGGTAGAGCGGGCGGCCGCCGGTGGCCCCGTCGAGCTCGGCGCGGGTGGGCGGGGTCCGCTCGGGCCAGCGCGCGGAGTCCCAGCCGTGGCCGAGCAGCACGTCGTCGTCGGGGCGGGCCGCGGCGTACGCCCGTACCGCCGCCAGGGCCTCGGCGCGGGTGCGGGCGGACGACAGGTCGAGGCCGGTGAGTGCCAGGCCGGTGGCCGTGGTGTGCACATGCGCATCGGTGAACGCCGGGGTGACCAGGGCCCCTTCGAGGTCGATCACCTCGTCGACGCCGGACGCGAAGGCGTCGGCCGCGCCCTCGGAGCCGACCCAGGCGACGTGCCCGCGTTCGACGACCATCGCCGTGGCGAACGGGTCGGCGGGGCTGTGGACCTCCCCGCCGCGCAGCAGCACGGTGCGGTGGTCGGGCTCGCCGGTGGACAGCGGGGCGACGGTTCGGGCCGGAAGGGCGGCGGCGCTCTCGGAACTCATGGGAACAGCCTAGATACGCGGCGGCCGTGCCTCGTACGGGGTCGAGAGAACGACGGTCGTCCGGGTGGAGACGCCGGCCAGCGAGCGGATGCGGGTCAGCAGGTGCTCCAGCTCCAGCGGGGTGGCCACCCGCACCTTGAGGATGTAGTTCTCGTCGCCCGCGACGCTGTGGCACGCCTCTATCTCCGGCACGTCGGCCAGCCGTTCGGCGATGTCGTCGGGGGCGCTCGGGTCGAACGGCTTGACCGAGATGAACGCGGTCAGCGGCAGCCCCACCGCCTCGGGGTCCACGACGGCGACATAGCCGCGGATGACTCCGCGCTGCTCCAGACGGCGTACCCGCTGGTGCACGGCCGAGGTGGACAGGCCAGTGGCCTTGCCCAGGTCGGTGTAGCTCATCCGCCCGTCCTTGACGAGCAGATCCACGATCTGACGGTCCAGCTCCTCCATGCGGATCAACCTATTCCCACAGGTCCCCTCCGGCACAGTCGGCGGCAACCGGAAGGGGCACCTGCGGCGGGCATGTGACGAATGCCACAGGCTTGTGACGTGCTGCCGCGGGGCGTCGCGGTTACGGCCGGGGCCTGGCGGGAATTGCTTGCTGTGGTCGCGGCGACGGCGCCTTGCCGGCCCACCCAAGGGGGAGAACCCAATGCAGAACATGAAGCGTGGCGGACGTGTGTCGAATGAACGCACCGATGAACGCACCGATCCGGAGCCCGTTGATCGCACCGTCGAGGACGAGCTCGCCGACGACGAGGCCGCGGACGCCTACGACACCTTCGAGATGTACCGGGTGATCTGCCCGGACTGCGCCCAGCCGATCGCGCTCCTCGCGGACGAGACGGTGCTGCCGGAGCACGCGCTGTGCCCGAGCCCCTGGAACCCGTTCGTCCTCACGGTGTGCGCCGGGACCGGCCGCGCGGCCTCGCAGAGCAGGCCCGCGGACACCTCCAAGGAGGTCCAGGAGCAGGACACCGCGCTGCTCCTGACGCTCCCCCAGGGCCTCGACTGGCGGACACAGCCCTTCTCGCACGTCCACGGTCCGGGCTCGCGTCCGATGCGGGTGCCGCGCATGCGGCGTGCCGCCTAGGCCCGGGTCAGTTCCAGTACGTTCCCCGCACCATCGCCTCCAGGCTGCCCCGGTGCAGGATCAGCGCGTCCGGGTCGTCGGGGACCCGGACCTCGCCGAAGTGCAGCTGCCGGTAGGCGATCCTGAGCATCACCACGGCGTGCCGCAGGGCGGCGTAGAGCGTGTGGAACTCCATGGCGCGCGGGGTGTGCCCGGTCAACTCGGCGTAGCGCGCCTCGATGTGGTCCCGTCTCAGGAAGTCGGGCAGACCGGGCTGGCCGGAACTCACCGTCAGATCCTGGAAGAAGCGGTGCAGATAGACGGTCCAGCCGAGGTCGAGTTCGCGCGGGCCGAGGGCCGCCATCTCCCAGTCGAGGACGGCGGCGGGCTCGAAGCCGTCGTAGACGATGTTGCCGATCCGCGCGTCGCCCCAGCAGAGCACCGCCGGACCTTCGTCGGCGGGCCAGTGCGCGTCGATCCAGTCGAACGCGGACTCGATGAGCGGGGAGCGGGCCAGGCCGTCCACCACCCAGTCGTAGTAGGCCCGTTGGGCCGCCACATGGCGCCGCAGGGGTGAGCCCTCGCCCTCCGGGAGCAGGAAGGCGGCCTCCCCGGCCGGGAACCGGTCGTGCAGCCGGGCGAGCACCGCGACCGTGGCGTCCTCAAGGCGTGCCCGCTCGGCGTCGCTCGCGGAGTGCAGCCAGTTGCCCTCGTACGTATAGGGCATGACGTCGGGCGGTACGCGACCCTCGGCACGCTCCATCACGAAGAACGGGGCGCCGAGCGCGGTGGGGTCCTCTTCAAGCCACAGCACCCGGGGCACCGGGACGTCGGTGTGCTCGGCGACCAGGCGCATCACCCGGTGCTGGCGGGCCATGTCGTAGACCGGGAAGACGGTGTACGCGGCGGGGTCGGCGGCGAGCCGCAGGGCGCAGGCGAATGGCGGTCCTCCCTGCTGGAGCGAAGCCGAGAGCTTGGGGGACGGCGCGGCCGGGTGGTCGAGGCCGAAGAGCAGGGTCTCGCTCGACATGCCGTTGGAGGACGGCACCTCGACGCCGGTGACGCGGGCGCCGGGCAGCCGTGCGTCGAGCCAGCCGGTGAGCCTGCGGACGAGCTCCTGGGGGTCGCGCGTGGTGGTGCGGGGGCGTGGTGCCGTGGCCATGGGCGTATCCCTTCTCGGGGCGCGGAGGGGTCAGGGCGCGACGGAGGTGTACGTGGCGAAGCCGCTGGGGTCGTGGCGGCCGAAGCTGCCGTGCTCGAAGATCCCGTATCCGGTGCGCCCGTCGAGCGTGAAGCGGGCGGCGTGGTCGGTGACGCCGTAGGCGGCCATCGGGTGGGCGGCCGGGTCGGAGAGGTCGTAGAGGCGGCGGTCGGTCCAGCTCCGCCCCTGCCAGGTGCCGTGCTGCCAGTCGTCGGCGGGCGGATACCCGGCGCCGACGGCCAGCGGCGAGGAGGTGAGCACCTCGACGCCGAGTTCCAGGGGCTTGCGGGCGTCGGTGAGGTGGACGACCGCGCGTTCGGGGTGGCGGGTGCCGGGCCGATAGGTGATGTCGGCCTGGGGCCAGCCCAGTTGGGCGTCGGGGCGGCCCTCGCGGACGAGCACGGCCTCGTTGAGCGTGCGGTAGCCGTCGGCGTCCTCCTGGGCGATCACCATCAGGAAGCGGTCGTCGAAGCGGACCGGCGCCCAGAGCCAGTGGAACCCCTCGGGCCGGTGCTCCTCGGCGCGCCCGTCGCTCTCGCCGGGGATCGGGCGCACCCCCCAGCTGCGGTCGCGGGTGCCGGTCCACTCCCCCGCCGTGACCGGTATCTCCTCGCCCGCGACCCGGATCGCGCCGGTGCAGCGGCCCGCCTGGACGAAGCGGCGGCCTTCGAGGGTGAGGCGGTCGCCCCGGCGCTGGACGTGGTGCGGCTCCCACACGGCCGGGAAGCCGGCCTGCCAGGTGATCTCGTACGAGAGCGAGGCGGGGTCGGCGGGGTCGGGGGCGCAGTGCAGGGTGAGGCGGCGCAGCGGCTCGTCGACGGTGATGCGCAGCGGGCCGACGGAGAGGTTCATCCGGTCGTCGGTGAGCGCGTCGCTGGCGCGGACGGCGTGCAGCCGGTCGCCGAGGCGCAGGGTGGCGTAGGCGTCGATGACCCCGGTGTTGGGGTAGACGCCGAGTCCGGCGATCAGCAGTGCGCGGCCGTGGTGGTCGAAGACGTGGAAGATGCAGCGGTCGTAGGCGTTGCGGTCGCCGGTGGCGACGTGTTTCAGGGAGAGCGGGACCTGGTGGATCGGGTATTCGTCGAGTGCGATCGGACGGTCCTGGGACACGGCTAACCTCCTGGACGACAGGAAAGTTGACGGTACGTCAGAAGCCGTGGAAAACAAGCCCCCCTGAGTCGGGGGGGGGGGGGGTGGGGGCCCCCCCCCCCCCCCCCCCCCAGGTGGGCGGGGGGGCCGTGCCCCCCCGGGGGGGGGGGCGGCCCCACCCCGGGGAAGGGGTGTTGGGGCGG
>NZ_JBHWUR010000112.1:0-7780 GCF_042737755.1 Streptomyces sp. NPDC059994 | reverse complement strand
TTTGCTAGCGGTCGGTCCTGGCACACGGATACCCTCCTGCACGACAGTAATGTTGAGGGTACGTCATACGCGGTGTAAAACACCCCCCCCTGTGTGGGGGCGCGCGGATGTGGCCCGCGCGCCCCGGCCCGTACGAGAGGTCAGCGGGTCTCCGGACCCGCCAGGTGGCGGGCGACGACCATCCGCTGGATCTGGTTGGTGCCCTCGACGATCTGGAGGACCTTGGCCTCGCGCATCAGGCGCTCGACCGGGAAGTCGGCGGTGTAGCCGTAGCCGCCGAGCACCTGGACCGCGTCGGTGGTGACCTTCATCGCCGCGTCCGTACAGAACAGCTTCGCCATCGCGGCCTCCTTGGAGAAGGGCCGTCCGGCGTCCCGCAGCCGCGCGGCCGACAGGTACAGCGCCCGGCCCGCCTCGATCTGGGTGGCCATGTCCGCCAGCATGAAACGCAGGCCCTGGAAGTCCGCGATGGGCCGGCCGAACTGCCGGCGCCCGGTCGCGTACGCCACCGCCTCGTCCAGGGCGGCCTGGGCGACGCCGATGGCGCAGGCGGCGATCCCGAGCCGGCCGGAGTCCAGGGCGGAGAGCGCGATGGCGAAGCCCTGGCCCTCCTCGCCGAGGCGACGGCTGTCGGGCACCCGGACCCCGTCGAAGTGCAGCTGGGCGGTGGGCGAGCCCTTCATGCCCATCTTCTTCTCGGGCGCGGCCGCGCTCAGCCCCTCGGCGTCGCCGGGGACCAGGAAGGCCGTGATGCCCCGGGCACCCTCGCCGCCGGTGCGCGCGAGGACCGTGTAGAAGTCGGCGATCCCGCCATGGGTGATCCAGGCCTTGGTGCCGGTGATCACCCAGCCGTCACCGTCCCGTACCGCCTTGGTGCGCAGGGAGGCCGCGTCGGAACCGGACGCGGGCTCGGAGAGGCAGTACGCGCCGAGCAGACCGCCGCCGAGCATGGCGGGCAGATGGTCGGCCTGCTGCTGCTTGGTGCCGTAGCCCGCCAGTGCGTGGCAGGCCAGCGAGTGGACGCTGACGCCGAGGCCGACCGTGAGGCGGGCGGCGGCGAGCTCTTCGAGGACCTGGAGGTACACCTCGTACGGCTGGTCACCGCCGCCGAACTCGGAGTCGTACGGAAGGCCGAGCAGCCCGGATTCGGACAGCAGCGAGAAGACCTCGCGCGGAAAGCGTCCGGCGTCCTCCTGCTCGGCGGCATGAGGAGCGATCTCCCGCTGGACGATGTCGCGTACCAGCGCAACGAGGTCCCGGGCCTCCTCGGTGGGCAGCTGTCGGTCCACCGGCTGCGGGGCGCGGTCGGGCATGGCGGCGCTCTCCTCCCTGTCGGGCGCTTCGGCGGACGCGCGCGCAGGGTGTGGCGGCGCCGCCGGTGACTCTGCCGGACAGCCGATACCTACCCTCCCGGATCACGGAAGCTGCAGGCTGGTGGCTGTGGCGCTGTGAGTATGCCCGATCGGACGCGTCCCGTCACTGGTTCCAAGATCACGGATTGCCCCTACGGCGGTTACGGAACGGGCTGCTCCGAAGTGGTCCGAACCATTGACGGAACTGGTCTAGTCCTCCTGCCGTTCCATTGAACGATTCGCCGCGTTCATGTCAAGCACCCGTGAACGGCTCCCCTCCCCCACGAGGAGAATGGGAGCTCAGCGGCGACACCTCCAGCGGTGAGCTGATCAAGTCCATCAAGTAGCCCGGGAGCGGGGCGAGGAGGGGCGGCCGGCCGTGTGGCCCGGCCGCCCCTCCGTCGTCACCGCCAGGGCTCGGGCGAGGGACAGGCCGGCTCGAACTCGCCGATGGTGTCCATGGTCTGCCGCAGCATCCGCACCAGCAGATCGCGTATGGTCGCGCGGTCCGGCTCCAGCGTCCCCAGCCACTCCAGGGTCACGCTCTCCACACAGCCCATCCAGCCGAGCAGTGCGAGCCGGGCGAGCACCGGAATGTCCCGTCTGCCGTAGGCGCCCTCCGCGATGGCGGCGATCAGCTCCTCGCGGACGGCGTCGCGTATCGCCTGGACCTGGGTGTCGAAGCCGACGCCGCCGGTCACGATCGTGCGGTAGGCCGCCTGGTGGTGCTGCGCATACACCAGGTACCCCTCCATCGTGCGGTGGACGCAGCCGGCGCGCGGCAGCTCGGCGTCGCTCGCGGCCCGGGCGACCAGATCGGCGACCGAGTCCTCGACGATGGCCAGGTAGTAGCCGCGCTTGCTCTTGAAGTAGTAGTAGATGAGGCCTTTGGCGACCCCGGCGTGCTTGGCGATGTCGTCCATCGACAAGGCGTCGTACGACGTGTCGGCGAACAACTTCCGCCCCGTCGCAATGAGTTCGGAGCGGCGTACCTGGGATTTCGCGGTCGCGCCTCGCTGTTGACTATTATTCAAATTCAGCCCTAGTCTCCAACTGCCACAGGATCTCCGCAGTATGGCAGACCTGCACACGCACGCCCCCTGCACCGCTTGGACACGGACGTACGGGAGGCACAAGTGAGCGCGGACGGGCGGCCGTTGGCCGAGGGAGGAACCGCCTGGAAGAAGGCGGCGCTCGTCGCGATGCCGACCGCCGTTCGTCTTCATGACCGCCGTGAGCGCCGAGCAGGCGCTGCTGCTGGTCCTCGGCTCGGCCCTGCTCGGCAGCCTGTTCCTCACCGGGATCGGCCGGCTGGTGGAGGGGTGGCGGCTGCCGGGCGCCGACGAGGAGCGCAGGGTGCCCAGGCCGGTCGCGGTAGTCATCACGGCGGCCGGGGTCCACGGGCTGCCGTTCACCGGCGGCTGGGCGCGAGTCTGCTCGTACGCCTGGCGGGGTGGCCGCTGGGTCTCGGCGCTTCCACGGTCCTGGCGGGTGTGACGCTGCTCACCCGGCGCTCGCCGGTGCGGTGGCTCTACGGCCCGGCGGGCGTGCCGGGCCCGCACTGGAAGGCCGGCCCGGAGGTCAGAGCAGCCCGGTCTGCGTGACCAGCATCGCCAGGACCACCACGAGGGTCCACCCCAGGAAGTGCTCCAGGATCTTGGGGCCGTCGTCGGGGCCGCCGGTGCGGGCGCGCAGCTCGGCCAGGGCGCGCGGGTCGTCGGCGGTGGTGGCGTGCAGGGTCATGGGAACTCACTCGGTCGTCTGGCGGTGGACGGTCCCCCCGGGTGCCTTTTCAGAGTGCCAGTGGATGCGGCCCCGGAGGGGGAGACGTTGGTCACGGGCGACGTCGGTCACTTCCGGCCTCGGTCACATCCGGCCTCGGCCGCTGCCGCCGGGGCCGCCCGGCCGTCACACCCGTACGCCCACCGAGGCCAGGGCCCTGCGCTGACGCTCGCCGGAGTGCGCGGGCCAGTACAGATAGCAGACCCCGCCCGTACCCGAGACGACCTTGCCGCCGGCGTTGTACCGCTTGGTCCGCAGCCAGATGTTCTCGAACTCGCGCCGCAGATAGACGCGGCGCACCTCCGGGTCGCTCGGCGAGGCGGGGTCGTTGGCGATCACGTCGCCGTCGGCCGTGAAGCCGATCACCGTCATGAGGTGGCCCGAGGTGCCGTACCCGGCGCCGGTCAGCTCGGTCTTGAGGAACGACTGGGACGTGATGGCCGGGATGCCCGCCCTGATCAGCGTCTCCAGGTCGTTCAGCGAGCGCAGCCGGGTCACCACCGCGCTCATGTCCCGGTAGCTGCTGGCGTACGCGGCGTTGAAGGGCCAGTTGCCGCAGCCGTTGTACTGGTAGTCGAAGGTGTACCGGGCCGCGTGGCAGATCTGCGGGTCGGCGAAGGAGGGGTCCACCCAGGCCAGGTCGGCGGCGCTCGGCTCCCGGCCCCAGTACTCGACGATCATCTGCGAGGAGGTCGGGCTGCACCAGGCCTCGCCGCCGTTGTCGTACTGCGGGTACTGCCCCTTGTGGATCTCCTGCGAGTAGCGCGGTACGAGGAGCTCGCCCGCGTACGCCGGGGTCGAGGCGGGCACCGTGAAGCGGTCCGGGATGTCGGAGGCCATCGCGCCGAGCCGCCGGACCGTCGGGGTGAGGCGGGTGCCCGGGGTGCGGTAGAGGGTCAGGCGCAGCCGGTAGGAGGCCAGGCGCAGCCCGCTCGCCGCGTTGTCGATCGAGAAGGTGTCGGTGTAGATGGTGCTCTTGCCGTCGCTCTGGTCGTCGACCGAGGTGCGCCGGATGTCGCCGTCGCCGTCGCCCGCCGTCCAGCGGCCCATCACATACGCCGGGGTCTCCGTGGTGTCGGAGTACGTGCCGAGCAGCTCGACCTGGAGCCAGGTCCCGGCGGGGGCGTGCGCGTTCCAGTGGGCGATCACCTCGGTGGCCGGGACGGGCGAGCGGTGCACCGGCGAGGTCCAGGTGGCGTACTCCCAGGCGGCCGTCTTCCGGGTGTGCGGGTCGGTGTAGTCGATGCGGCCCGCCGGGCGGGCGATGACCAGACCGGGGCGGCGGCCCGGCACGGCCCGCACACCGGCGGCGTCGCCCGAGCGCCAGTCGGCGTGCGTGGTCCAGGCGCGGTTGTCCACCAGTGAGGGGATGCCTTTCGAGGGCCTGCCGACGGCGGACCGCGCGGTCGACGGGGCGGCTGCGGCGGAGGCCGGGACGGCCGTGCCCGCCGCGGCGGCGAGCGCGGCGGCCAGGACGGTTCTGCGCGGAGTGGAGCTGGTCATGATCGGGACCCCCCGGTCGGACGAGGATGGGGCGGTGGGCACGACGGTGGGCCAACTATCCCGGGTCCCGGGCGACTTCTGCCAGTGATGCGCGCCGTGCCGCGCCACCAATATGGGTCTGGACCACTGGCATGACCTGCGCGGCCGTCGCCCGAGGGATGTCGATCTAGGGTGGGGGCATGGCAGAAATCGACCGAATCGCGGCCGCCGTGCGCGTACTGCCGCCCTCGTGCGGCCCGGTCCGGCTGGTCGCGGTGGACGGGCACGCGGGCTCCGGCAAGTCCACCTTCGCGGGACGCCTTGCAGCGGCGCTCGGCGGGGCGCCGGTCGTCCGCCTCGACGACCTGGCCACCCACGAGGAGTTCTTCGCCTGGACGCCCCGGCTGCGTACGCAGGTGATCGAGCCGCTGGCGCGCGGGGAGGCCGGGCGCGTCACGCCGTACGACTGGAACCTGCGCCGGTTCGGTCCGGCCTGCGCCCTGGAGCCCGCGCCCGTGGTGCTGATCGAGGGCGTCGGGGCGGGCCGGCGCGAGGTGCGGCCGTGGCTGGCGTTGGTGCTGTGGATGGAAATGGACGCCGAGGGGTCCTGGGCACGCGGGCGCCGACGGGACGGAGCGGCGCTTTCCGGCTTCTGGGACGAGTGGACGGCGGCGGAGATGCGCCATTTCGCCGCGGATCCGTCCCGTCCGTATGCGGATGCGCTGGTACGGCAGTGTCAGGAGGGATACGAGTGGCTCCCGAGGCGCGATTCCGCACCCCTCGCACACCGTTCCGTTACGGACAGTGATGAGCTCCCCCCGCCGCGCTGAACCGTCGGAAAACCGCCCCCCGGAGTCACCCAACTCCGCTTGACCCGGGGGCCGTACAGGTCTTACGTTCTGAATGTGCGGCTTTCCGGAGCCGCCGCAGACGCGAAGCCCCCGGTTGTTCCCCCGTGATCGGGGGCTTCGTTCTGCCCATTCCGGGCCTTTCACCCCGCCTTGGCAGCGGTTTCGCAGCGGCTTCGCTCACCCTCGGTCACCGGCCAAGGCGTGCTGCCGCAGCCCTCGCGCCACCCCTTCGATCCGGGGCCCCCTCGCAGGTACGATGCAGCTGGTGCGGTCAATTCCCGTCAATTCCGTTCTGCACTCTGCGAATTGGCGGTTCAGCACGGGGGCACGGTGGTGGGGGACGTGATGGACTTCGGCACGCAGGGCGCGCACGCCCCGGCCGATCTCGCCTGGCTGCGGGGCATCGACGCCTACACCATGGGCGCGTATCCGCAGGCCGAGGAGGAGTTCCGGGCCGCGGTACGGATGGATCCGGGCATGGTGGACGGCTGGCTGGGACTGCATGCGCTGCGGGTGGACACCACCACCGCGCTGCTGCGCATGTACCGTCACCGGGAGCGCTTCGGCGAACAGCGCGCCCGGCACCGGCGCACCCTCAACTCCTGGTACTGGCTGGGCTGGTGGGTCCAGCCGGTCCTGGAGAGCCCGCGCGATCTGCTGCTCGCGCACGCCTCGCACTGGCTCGACGGCCGCCATGTGCCGGAGCTGGACCGCGCGCTGGCCGGTCTGCCACCGGTGGACACGGACCCCCAGGTCCGCTTCCTGCACGCCTGCCGGTCGTATCTGGTCAAGGACTGGGACCAACTGGTGCGGCACACCGAGCCGTTGCTGGGCGATCCGCTGCTCGGGATCGAGGCCGGGCTGTTCGGCGGGATGGCGCGGGTGCGCCTGGAGATGTTCGGGCAGGCCGAGCCGCTCCTCTCGGCGGCCCTGATGCGCTGCCGCAGCGAACAGCCGCAGCGCAAGGAGCTGCGCTACTGGCTGGCCCGCGCCCACGAGGGCACCGGCCGCTCCGCCGCCGCGCTGCCCCTGTACCGGGCGGTGCACCGGGTCGACCCGGCGTTCATGGACACCTCGGCGCGGCTGGCCGCGATCACCGAGTCGGACGGCCTGGACGGGTCGTACGGCTCCGAGGACCCGTCCGATCTGGCGGCCGTCTCGCTGTCCGGGTTCGGCCAGGACGGCACGGTGGACGGCGCCGAGCCCGAGGCGGCGCCCCTCGAACCGCCGGAGGGGCGCGAGGTGCGGGTGCCGGTCGCCGGCCCGGCGGTGGTGGTGGTGCCGCCCGACGGCGTACGGGAGAAGGCGGGCATCCCGGCCCAGCCCGCCCCGCCACCGGTCCCGACCGGCCCGACGGACTCGGCGCTGCTCGCCCAGGCGCTGGCGGAGCTGGAGCGGATGGTGGGCCTGGAGCCGGTGAAACGCCAGGTCAAGGCGTTGTCGGCGCAACTCAACATGGCCCGCTTACGAGTCGGCCAGGGCCTCCCCGTCCAACCGCCGAAACGTCACTTTGTCTTCTCCGGCCCCAGCGGCACCGGCAAGACCACGGTCGCGCGGATCCTGGGCCGGGTCTTCTACGCGCTCGGCCTGCTGGGCGGCGACCACCTCGTGGAAGCCCAACGGGCCGACCTGGTGGGCGAGTTCCTCGGCCAGACGGCGGTCAAGGCGAACGAGCTGATCGACTCGGCGCTGGGCGGGGTGCTGTTCGTGGACGAGGCGTACAGCCTCTCCAACTCCGGCTACAGCAAGGGCGACGCGTACGGCGACGAGGCGCTCCAGGTGCTCCTGAAGCGCGCCGAGGACAACCGCGACCACCTGGTGGTCATCCTCGCGGGCTACCCCGAGGGAATGGACCGCTTGCTGGCCACCAACCCGGGCCTGTCCTCCCGCTTCACCACCCGGGTGGACTTCCCCTCGTACCGCCCCCTGGAGCTGACGGCGATCGGGGAAGTCCTGGCGGCGGAGAACGGGGACGGGTGGGACGAGGAGGCGCTGGACGAGCTGCGCTCGATCAGCGGGCATGTGGTGGACCAGGGGTGGATCGACGAACTCGGTAACGGGCGGTTCCTGCGCACGCTGTACGAGAAGAGCTGCGCGTACCGCGACCTGCGCCTGTCGACGTATCCCGGCACGCCGGGGCGTGAGGACCTGGCGACGTTGCGGCTGCCGGATTTGATGCAGGCGTATGGGGAAGTGCTGTCGGGGCGGGGCGGGGCGGTGGATCCGCTGTAGCCCTTTCCCCACCCCGCCCGTTCCCTTAACCCTCCGGGGGTGGGTGGGTGGTTGAGGTGGTTTCCCGGGGGCTGCGCCCCC